>JBAVAV010000805.1:0-9052 GCA_049585895.1 Candidatus Sulfotelmatobacter sp.
GTTTCCAGCCGCATGCTCAAGACCATCGTGGTGCAGGTAACGCGCAAGAAAGCGCATCCGTTTTACGGACGCGTGGTCGCGCGCAACAAGAAGTTTTACGCGCACGACGAGAAAAACGAAGCGCACGTGGGCGACGTAGTCCGGCTGGAAGAGACGCGGCCGCTTTCGAAGTTGAAGCGCTGGAAGCTGAAGGAGATCGTGCGCAAGACGGCGCTCGTGCCCGAAGCTGCGGTCGAAGTCCCCGGAAAGTGAGCCGGAGACAAGGGAGATTGACGCCATGGCTGTGATGATGAGAAGCATGCTGGAGGTCGCCGACAATTCCGGCGCCCGCAAGCTGCAGATGATTCTTCCGCTGGGCGGTTCCACCGGCTTGAACGCCGGCCTGGGAGATATTGTTACGGCCAGCGTGAAGGAAGCGGCTCCCGACGGGCAGGTGCAGAAGGGCAAAGTGGTGAAAGCCGTGATTGTGCGCACGCGCAAGGAGCATCGCCGCCGCGATGGCACCTACATACGCTTTGACCAGAATGCGGCAGTCTTGATCAACGACGCGGGGGAGCCGGTCGGGACGCGCGTTTTCGGGCCGGTGGCTCGGGAGTTGCGCGAAAAGAGATTCTTGAAGATTGTTTCGCTGGCGCCGGAAGTGCTGTAGGAATTTGTAATTTGGCAATCGGGCAATTTGGTAATTGAAATCACGGGCTCCGCCTGGAAGTTTCGAGTACTAAATTAGCAAATTACCAAATTGCTAAATTACAAATTGGGGTTAGAGAATGGCAATCGTAGAAACAGAACGCAAGCGGGTTGACATCCGCCGCAATGACATGGTCAAAGTAATCACGGGGCGCGACAAGGGCAAGGAAGGGCGCGTGCTGCGCGTGTTTCCCGGCGACAACAAGATTTTGGTCGAACACGTAATGATGGTGAAAAAGCATGTGCGCCCTAACCCGCAGCGCAATATCAAAGGCGGCATTGCCGAGCAGGAGAGCCGGATCGCTCTCTCCAACGTGCAATTGGTCTGCGCGTCGTGCGGCCCGGTGCGCATCGGGCATGAAGTGCGCGGCGACCGCAAGGTGCGGGTCTGCAGGAAGTGTGGAACGACGCTGGACAAATAGGTTTTGGTGCTTGGATGATTTGTGATTTGGCGATTGAAATCACGCAATCGCCAAATTGCCCAATGACTCAATTCCAGGAAAGTGACGATGGCAAAAGACAAGAGAGCACCGAAGGAATCATCGCAGGAGCAAAAGGCTCCCGAGCAGGCGCGGCACAGCGCGAAAGAGCGTCCGCGGCTGCGTTCACGGTTTGAAAAGGAAGTGGCGCCCGCCCTGCTGAAGGAGCTGGAGCTGCAAAATACGATGGCGGTTCCGCGCCTGCACAAAATTGTCGTCAATATGGGCATGGGCGAGGCCACGCAGAACGCCAAGGTGCTCGATCCCGCAGTGAACGAGCTGGGCCAGATTACCGGGCAGAAGCCGGTGGTCACCCGGGCCAAAAAATCGATTGCGGCATTCAAGGTGCGTGAAGGCCAGTCGATTGGGGCCATGGTCACGTTGCGCGGCGACCGCATGTACGAATTTTTCGACCGGCTGGTCAATATCGTTCTTCCCCGTGTGCGCGACTTCAAGGGAGTTTCCACCAAGTCGTTCGATGGCCGCGGCAACTTTACGCTCGGCCTGCACGACCAGTTGATCTTTCCGGAGATCTCCTACGAGAAGGTTGACAAGCTGAAGGGAATGAACGTCACGATTGTGACCACCGCCGCCAACGATAACCAGGCGCGCACGCTCTTGAAGCACTTGGGCATGCCGTTCCGGGCGCAGTGAAGGTTTCAGGGCCTCATGTTGGATGTTTCAGGATTCGGACAACGATTTGACGATAAAGATTATTTAAGGATTGCATGACTACAGCGAAACGAGTCAAGGACGCGAAGATTCAAAAGAAGTTTGAGCGGGCGCGCGACAACAAAGAACAGAGACCCAAGTTTTCCACGCGCCGGCACAACCGCTGCAAGCTGTGCGGGCGGCCCCGCGCTTTCCTGCGCAAGTTCGGCATCTGCCGGCTGTGCTTCCGCCAGTTGGCGCTGCGCGGAGAGATTCCTGGGGTGGCAAAGTCGTCGTGGTAGGTGCGGGCGTCCGGCTGCCGGCCTGGGTTTAACCATCGTCAGTGGCCGGGCTGGAGTTTCAGAAGTTCGAGGCAAATAAAGCCGTTGCAGGTTCTCCGGTCTGAGGGAAGGCAAGCGCGGCCGGAGCAAACGAGCGGTTAGAGGAGCAAACGATGAGGTTGACCGATCCGGTCGCAGATATGCTGACGAGGGTGCGCAACGCGCTCTACTCGCGGCACCAGAAAGTCGATATTCCGGCTTCCCGGCTGAAGGTGGAGATTGCCCGCATTCTCAAGGAAGAAGGCTACATCTCAAACTACAAGGCCACGGAAGAGGAAGGCCATAAGGTCATCCGGATTTACCTCAAGTATGGCGCCAACAACGAGGCAGCCATCTCGAAGGTCGAGCGGGTCTCCCGCCCCGGCTGCCGGGTATACGTGCGCCGCAGCGAGATTCCCCGCGTGCTCGGCGGCATGGGAATCAATATCCTGACCACGCCGCGGGGAGTTATGACCGGCCGCCAGGCGCGCAGAGAAGGCGTAGGCGGAGAATTGTTGTGCCAGATTTGGTAGGGGAACGGTTTTCAGCCATCAGCCGTCAGCTTTCAGTTAAGAGGCGGCGGCGATGAGACTGAGAACTGATAGCTGAGAGCTGATAGCTTATGTCGAGAATTGGAAAAAAGCCGATCGCGATCCCGAAGGGGGTAACGGTCAAGATCGAAGGCAATACGGTGGCCGTGCAGGGGCCCAAGGGGATGCTGGACACGCCGCTTCCGGCCGGCATCACGGTCGAACAAAAAGACGGAAACCTCGTCGCCATTCGCGAAAACGATTCGCAGGCCGCGCTGCACGGCTTGGCGCGCGCTCTGGTGAATAACGCGGTCGAAGGCGTCACCAAGGGCTGGACTCGTGACCTTGAGATCGTCGGCATCGGCTACCGCGCCGAATTGAAGGGCAAAGGAACGGTAGTGTTCAGTCTCGGCTACTCGCACCCGATAGAGTATCCGCTGCCCACCGGCGTCGATGCGGTTGTCGATGCCAAGCAGACCAAGATTGCTCTTACCGGGATCGACCGCCAGAAAGTCGGACAGGTGGCCGCGGAAATGCGCTCCTTACGGCCGCCCGATCCGTACAAAAATAAGGGCGTGCGCTATGCCGGTGAGCGGTTGAAGAAGAAAGTCGGAAAGACGGGAGCGAAGTAGCGGCGTTTTGCGGGCATGAGCGAAGCGGGAGCCCGCAGCCGCTATCCTGAGCGATAGCGAAGGATCCCCGGAAGGAAAACGAAGCAATGCTGACAAAGATTTCGAAGAACCAGAAGCGCGGACACATCCATGACCGCATTCGCAAGAAGATGCAGGGTACGGCAGAGCGGCCGCGGCTCAACGTGTATCGTTCCTTGAATCACATCTATGTGCAGGTCATTGACGACCTGAATGGCAAGACGCTGGTGTCAGCCAGCAGCGCCGAAGGCAAGAAGGAAGACCGGCGCACGGGAGGAAACGTGGCAGCGGCGAAAGCCATCGGCAAAACCATTGCCGAGCGCGCCAAGGCCAAGGGAGTGACACAAGTTGTGTTTGACCGCGGCGGGTACATCTATCACGGGCGAGTGAAGGCAGTGGCCGATGCCGCCCGCGAAGCAGGACTGAAGTTTTAGGAATTGTGCGATTGCGCAATTGAGTTATCGGGCGATTGAAATGCGGTGGTGGTTTTTCAATCGCGAAATCACCCAAGCACGCAATCACCAAATGAAATGAGAGTTTAAAGAATGCCAACAGTGATTAAGAAACTCGATGCCGGTTCATTCCAGCTCAAAGACCAGGTGGTTGCCATCAACCGCGTGACCAAGGTGGTCAAAGGCGGCAAGAACCTTTCCTTTGCCGCGCTGGTCGTGGTGGGTGATCCTTCGGCAGCGGTGGTGGGCTACGGTTCCGGTAAAGCCAAAGAAGTCCCGCAGGCCATTCGCAAGGGAATTGAGTCGGCCAAGAAGAACCTGATCAAGGTCAACCTGACGCAGACCAGCATTCCGCACTTGGTGCTGGGACGCTACGGGTCCGGGAAGGTACTGCTCAAACCGGCGCCGGAAGGCACGGGCGTGATTGCGGGCGGCGCGGTGCGCGCTGTGATGACCTCAGTGGGCGTGCTGAACGTTCTCACCAAGTCGATTGGCACCACCAACCCGCATAACGTGATCAAGGCGACTTTCGACGCGCTTCGGCACCTCAAGAGCCGGGAGAGCGTAGCTTTATTGCGTGGCAAGACGGCGCAAGAGCTGTAACTGAGGTTGAGTCGATGACAGGCAAGAAAGCGAATTCGGACGGCGGAAAGATTCACCTGAAGTGGGTGCGCTCCGCCATTTGTGCCCCCGTGAAACAGAAGCTGGTGGTCAAAGGCCTGGGATTCACCCGGCTGAACCAGGTAATCGAGCGTCCGGACAATGCGGCGATTCGAGGCATGGTGGCCAAAGTGCCGCACTTGGTGGAGATTGTGCCGTAGAAGCTATCAGCTTTCAGCTCTCAGCCATCAGCGTAAACCGCTGGCGGCTGAAGGCTGAGAGCTGAAGGCTGAGAGCTTGCTTATGAATCTTTCAAACATTCGAGCACCGAAGAAGGCGACGGAAAAACGCAAGCGCGTGGGCCGGGGTATGGGGTCGGGGATGGGCAAAACGTCCACCCGTGGACACAAAGGCCAGCGTTCGCGCACCGGTATGCGCCTGATCCGCGGTTTTGAAGGCGGCCAGATGCCGCTGCATCGCCGCATGCCGAAGCGCGGCTTCACCAACATCTTCCGCAAGGAATACAACATCGTGAGCCTGGAGCGGTTGTCCGCCCTGGGCGAGAGCAAGATCACGCCGGAAGTGCTGCGCAAGGCTGGAGTCATCAAGACCAAACACCCGGTAAAGATTCTGGGTGACGGAGAGCTGAGCGTTGCACTCACGGTGAGCGCTCACAAGTTTTCCAAGTCGGCCCAGGAAAAGATTACCAAGGCGGGCGGCAAGGTTGAGGTCTTGCAGTAATGGTCGAGAAACTGTTGAACATTTTCCGCGTTCCCGACCTGCGCAAGCGGGTCCTGTTCACGCTGGCCATGCTGGCAATCTACCGCCTGGGCGGACATCTTCCGACTCCGGGCGTGAACTTCGTGAAGCTGGAGCAGTATTTCGAACAAAACAGCGGATCGTTCTTGGGTTTCGTGGATCTGTTCTCCGGCGGCAACCTGAGCCGTCTGACCATCTTTGCCCTGGGCATCATGCCCTACATCACGGCATCGATCATTCTGCAGCTGCTCACCGTGGTCTATGAGCCCCTGGCCAAGCTGCAAAAAGAAGGCGAGCTCGGACGCAAGAAGATTACGCAGTGGACGCGCTACATTACCGTCATCCTCAGCGCCGTGCAATCTTTCGGCATTGCCATCGGCCTGCAAAAAGCCGGGGACTTCGTCCTCAATCCCGGACCCGGCTTCGTCCTGATGACCATGCTCACGCTCACCACGGGCAGCGCTTTCATCATGTGGCTGGGCGAGCAAATCACCGACCGGGGCATCGGAAACGGCATGTCGCTGCTGATTTTTGCCGGCATCGTGGTCGGGCTGCCCCGCGGCGTGCAAGACCTGTACCAAAAAGCGGCGAACGGCACTTGGGGAGCGATCACTCCGGTTCTGATGCTGGGATTGATTGTCTTTATGATCGCCGTGGTGGCATTCATTGTCTATGTGGAGCGGTGCGAACGCCGCATTCCGGTGCAGTATGCCAAGCGGGTGGTCGGACGGAAAGTCATGGGCGGCCAGTCCACGCACTTGCCGCTTCGCGTAAATGCGGGCGGCGTCATGCCGGTGATCTTTGCCTCCTCGATTCTGACCTTGCCGCAAACTCTCGGTTACGGCCTGCGCAACAACCGCTATTTTGGCGACGTCTTTCGCTGGCTGGGCTGGGGCGAGCCGCTCTATACGCTTCTTTATGCGGTCGGAATTATTTTCTTTGCCTACTTCTATGTATCGATCGTGTTCAATCCCAGCGAAGTCGCCGACAACATGCGCAAGTATGGCGGGTTCATACCCGGCATTCGCCCGGGGAAGCGCACCGCTGATTTCATCAATGAAGTTCTGACCCGGATTACTCTGGTCGGCGCGCTGTATCTGATCATCATCTCGTTCATTCCCGAATGGATGATCACCGGCATCCACCTGAATCACTTGTGGGGGCCGGTGGGACGATTCTTTGAGGTTCTTCCGACCTGGGTGACGAATGGTCTGGGCGTGAACTTTTATTTTGGCGGAACTTCGCTGCTGATTGTGGTAGGCGTGGCCATGGATACCGTGACGCAGGTCGAAGCGCAGCTCATCATGCGCCACTACGATGGATTCACGCCCCGCAGTGGAAGAATCCGCGGACGCCGCAACTGGTCGTGATATTGAGCGATTGTGCGAATCGGGTGATTTTGCGATTACGAAATTGGTTGATTGAGAACTTCGGATTTATGATCTCTGCGGGAGATTGTCAATCACTCAATGACTCAATCACCCAATGACTCAATTTCGAACTCGATGGGGCAGGAAACCTCACGCGACTTGGGCCCCATAGTGCTACTTGGGCCTCCCGGTGCCGGAAAAGGCACGCAGGCCAAACGGATCGCGGAGCGCTACGCGATTCCGCAAGTTTCTACCGGAGATATTCTGCGGGAGAACGTGGCTCAGGGAACCCTGCTCGGGCAGCAGGCCAAGGCCATCATGGCGCAAGGCGCCCTGGTGCCCGACGATCTGGTGTGCGAGATGGTCGGGCAGCGCTTGCGGCAGCCCGATTGCAAGCGCGGCTACATTCTGGACGGTTTCCCGCGCACCGGGTCGCAAGCCGGCTGGCTGGATGCCTTGCTGGAGGATAAGCTCTTTGACAACTCGCGACCCACCCGGGCTTGGCCAATTGTGATCCGCCTGGACGTAGACTATAATCAACTCTTGCTCCGGATCGCTGGACGCCGTTCTTGTCCCACCTGTGGGCGGATCTATAACGTCCACTTTCAGCCGCCCCGCGTCGATGAAATCTGCAATCTTGACGGGACCAGGCTGGTGACCCGCAGCGACGACCGCCTGGAAGTCATAGAGCCGCGTTTAGCGGCCTACGATGAGCAGACTCGTCCTGTGGCCGACTATTACCGGCGCACCGGCCGGCTGGTGTCAGTGAACGGTGACCTTCCCGTGGACCAGGTCACGGATCAGATTTTTCGGATTATCGAGGACCGTCACGCATAAACATAAAGAAAGAATGGCAATCGTTTGCAAATCGGCGGCGGAGATTGAAAAAATGCGGCAGAGCGGCCGCATCGTGCGCCAGGTTCTCGACCACCTGCGAACCCTGGTGGCTCCCGGCGTCACTACCATGGACCTCGAGCGCGCCGCCGAAAAGAAGATTCAGGAACTGGGCGCCAAGCCCGCGTTCAAGGGGTACTACGATTATCCCTGCGTTTTGTGCACCTCAGTCAATGAAGAGATTGTTCACGGCATCCCGTCGGAAAAACGGGCGCTGAAAGAAGGCGACATTGTTTCAATCGATTGCGGCGTGGTGTTGGACGGCTACTACGGCGACGCCGCTATCACTGTTCCGGCCGGGGACACGGTAAAACCGGAATTTCGCAAGTTGCTGGCAGTGACCGAAGAGTCGCTCTACCGAGGTATCGACCAGGCGCTCATTGGCAACTCCGTGGGCGATGTGGGAGCGGCCGTGCAGGAGCATGTGGAAGCGGCCGGCTTCAGCGTGGTGCGCGATTTTGTGGGGCATGGCATCGGAACGCGCCTGCACGAAGAGCCGCAGATACCGAACTTTGGAGCCCGGGGTCACGGCGCGAAGTTACGCGAAGGCATGGTGCTCGCGATCGAGCCCATGGTGAATTATGGCAAGCCGGAGGCGCACGTGCTGGGCGACAAGTGGACCGCGGTTACCGCGGACGGCAGCTTCAGCGCCCATTTCGAGCACTGCGTCGCCGTCACCAAGGATGGTCCGGTGATTTTGACGCAATGAGCTGCCAAAAGCTTTCTTAAGGGGTGCATGAGTAAAGAAGACGCGATTGAAGTCATGGCGGTGGTCCTGGAACCATTGCCCAACGCCATGTTCAAGGTGGAGCTGGAGAATAAGCACCAGGTGCTGGCGCACGTTTCGGGAAAGATGCGCAAGAATTTCATTCGCATCCTGCCCGGCGACAAGGTCGCGGTTGAGCTTTCGCCCTACGACCTGAACCGCGGACGGATCGTGTACCGCTACAAATGACTTGTCGCTTTTGACCGCAAGATTCACTGATGGCTGAAAGCTGACAACTGAAAGCTGGTTTATGAAAGTACGAGCATCGGTAAAGAAGATTTGCGACAAGTGCAAGATCATCCACCGCAAAGGTGTAGTACGGGTGATTTGCGTCAACACTAAGCATAAGCAGCGCCAGGGGTAAAGCAGCGCTTAGCCTTTAGCTCTTGGCTTTTAGCTAAGAGCCAAAAGCTAAGAGCCAAAAGCTAAGAGCCAAAAGCTGAGAGAGGTTTAAGGAACTATGGCACGTATTGCAGGCGTCGATCTCCCGCGCCAGAAGCACATCCATATCGCGCTGACCTACATTTACGGTATCGGGCATCCTCGCGCCGGCCGCATTCTGGACGAGGCCAAGGTCGAGGCGATGAAGAAGGTGCAGGACCTCAGCGAAGAAGAAGTCAACCGCATCCGTACCGTAATCGAGTCGGAGGGGCTGGTCGAGGGCGATCTGCGTAAGGAAGTTTCGATGAACATCAAGCGGCTCATCGAAATCGGTTCCTACCGCGGATTCCGCCACCGGCGCAACCTGCCGGTCCGCGGCCAGCGCACCCATACCAATGCGCGCACCCGCAAAGGCCCGCGCAAGGGCACGGTCGCGATGAAGAAGAAAGCGGCGACAAAGACTTAACAATGGTGTCAGGTCTTGGGTCTTAGGGTGTCAGGAACTGACCTGAA
>JBAVAV010000806.1:0-2222 GCA_049585895.1 Candidatus Sulfotelmatobacter sp.
CTATCAGTTCGATGGTGTTCATGTCGCAGGCTTCGATCATGATCCTCGAAAGCAGGCAGTAGCCGGGAGAATTCTCTTCGTAGCGACTATCGAACGTCGGCTGATACCAAAACCAGCTTCCGCAGAACTGAAACCCGTAATTCCACGCGATTGCCCGATCCCCCACCATCATCACACTCAGAGTCACGACCCCAGCGTCGGAAAATCGCCGTGCGAGATCCTCCAGGAAATCGCGCCGCTCCGATGTTGCCAGACTGCTCACACGATGAGTGGCTTCGAACCGCGCTACATGGGCTTCGGCAAAGCTGGCGAGAACGGTGCGAATCTGATCCCACGATTGGAGGTGCACGAAGGTGACTGGTCCGTCGCGCTCCAGCGCACGCAGATAGCGGCGTAGTTTTTTCTTGTTCTGTAGCGTGGATTTGAGTTCCTGCCGTCGTCCTTGAGCAGAGCCCAAGTCGATTTGAGCACAGAGGTAAGCCGGCCGGATATAGATGTGATAGCCATGCTTCCGCGCTGCTGTCTGGAGCGCGGCGGGTGTGGCTGAGTCTGCCGGCAAATTCGAAAGCCTGAGAACGCCCGCCTTCACTTTGCCAATCTCGCCGAAAACCGAGTCAACGAACTCGGCGCGCCGCTGCGGATGACTCAGAAACTCACAGTAGTCCCCGGTTGTCGCAGCAAGAAAGCTTACATTTTTGTCGGCGGGATCCGTCGCAAGCGACGCAACCCCGGCCAAATCGTCACCGTCGTAGCCGAGGAACAGCAAGGGCTTGAGCGAGGCGTAATAAGCGGACTGCACGGCGAGAGCCCACTCACAGGTGTAGAAGACTTCGGGTCTCTCCATCTGCCGGACCAAATCATTCCAGCGCCGCAGCAGCCAAGAGTCCTCCGGAATTTTCCTGTGTACGACGATGCGCAAGGCTTAATTCTCCTCCGTTGCTTCATCCGCATCGCATCATCGGACTACACACTCCCACGTCAGAGGGGTGCCTCTCTTTATCTCCCGCGCCGCGCTCTTTCCCAGCACTTCAGCGAGATGGCGAGTATGGAGCCCATGACCAGGGCGAATCGACCGCACATTTGCCGCGCTGAATTCCTCGCCCTTCTTGACATCCTGCACCACAAAAAGTGAGCGCCGAAAGACTCTGCTCGCTTCCTCTTTGCCACTTAGGCCGAAGTGCACTTTGCCCAAAGCCTTCTCTGCGATCCGCACCGCGTTGACCATGGCCTTGAATTCGTCCGGTTCAAGAGAAAATTCGCTATCCGGCCCAGGAGCGGAGCGCGAGAGGGTCAGATGCTTCTCTATAATGCATGCTCCCATTGCAACCGCTGCCACTGGGACGGCAATCCCCATTGTGTGGTCGGAGAGTCCCACTGGAACACCGAATCGCCGCGCCATCTCCGGAATTGTTCTGAGGTTCATCTCATCGGCCGGCGCCGGGTAAGCACTGGTGCACTTCAGCAAGGCAATCTGCGTAGCGCCCGCATCGCGGGCGCTCTGCAAAGCTTCCTCGATCTCCTCCACCGTGGCCATGCCCGTCGACATGATCAGCGGCTTCCCGGTGCGCGCCATCTTTTGGATCAGAGGAATATCAACTAGTTCGAACGATGCCACCTTGTGCGCAGGGACGTTCATCCCCTCGAGAAAGTCCACGGCCGTGGCATCAAAGGCGCTCGAGAACAAATCCATTCCCAGATCCTCAGCCACTGTCTTGAGTTTCGGTTGCCATTCCCAGGGCGTGTAGGCTTCGCTGTATAGGTCGTGCAGGTTGCGGCCATCCCAAATCGTGCCGCCGCTTATGCGGAATTCCTCTCCATCGCTGGCGATGGTGATCGTTTCCGGCGTGTACGTTTGCAGCTTGATGGCGTCGGCGCCCGCGTCTTTGGCGGCGCGGACGATGCGGACAGCCTGATCGTAGTTCTGGTTATGGTTGGCGGAGAGTTCCGCTACCACATAAACCGGCTGCCCGGGACCTATCGGGCGATTTCCAACGTGGATCCGAGTACTTATCGAGGATTGGTCATCGGATGGCACACGTCGCATTATAATCTGGCAGATGCCATGCCTACTGCGACTCGCACACCAGCGGGCACAGCTCCATTGTTATTAGCTTCACCCACGATCGCGCGGTGTCCTAGTTTGACGTCCCCCTGCGAGAGTAGCGCCGCCGTCCCGGCGGCTGTCCGCGCCCGCGCCGAGGGCGAGACGCCCTCGGGACAGC
>JBAVAV010000807.1:0-6792 GCA_049585895.1 Candidatus Sulfotelmatobacter sp.
AGCTGCTAATGCGCGGCCCGCAAATCATGCTGGGATACTGGAAGGAGCCGCAAGCGACTGCGGCCGTGCTGCGTGACGGATGGTTCTGGTCCGGTGACATTGTCACCCACGACAGCGAGGGCTTCTACCGCGTGGTGGACCGGCGCAAAGAGATGATCAAGTACAAAGGATTCCCCGTAGCGCCCGCGGAAGTGGAGGCGGTGCTGCTGGAACATCCGGCGGTGAAGGAATGCGGAGTCGTGGGCCGTCCGGACGCGGCGGCGGGAGAGATTCCGGTGGCCTTCGTTGCCTTGCGCGACGGGTTTGCCACGGAGAAAAAACTGGAAGACGAGCTGTGCATCTTCGTCGCCGATCGGCTCACCCATTACAAGCAGCCGAGGGAAGTGCGCTTTGTGGATGCCGTGCCCAAGACGGCGTCAGGAAAGATTCTGCGGCGCGAGTTGCGCCAGTTGATTCGGTGATGCCGCCGTATAAGTGACATGGAATTGACAATTCCCTGACAATCCCCCTCCCAGTCGATTCCACACTAGTTGCAGCGCAAGTGCTGTACTACCCAGGGCGTCCCACCTTGCTCCAAGCTTGCGCTCTCAGGAGGATATTTATGAAGCTACGTGACAAAGTCAAAACTTGCGCCACCGTCGTGTTGGTGGCGGCTGCCTGCAGCCTGTCTGCCCAGGCTCAGGGAAAATTCAATGCGCCCGGCAGCATCACTGTGGTGGCGTCCACGGTTCCGGCAAATGGAGATGTGAACCCATACGGCGTGGCGCTCGTGCCGCGGAGTACAGGATCTCTGATTGCCGGAAACATTCTGGTCAGCAATTTCAACAGCAGCTTGAACCTGCAGGGGACGGGCACGACCATTGTGCAGATTACGCCGGATGGCGGCGTCACCCTGTTTTCTCAAATCGACGCCGGCAGTTTGCCCGGCCCGTGCCCGGGAGGCATAGGATTAACTACCGCTTTATCCGTACTGCGCGCCGGGTGGGTTATCGTAGGCAGTTTGCCCACGACCGACGGGACATCAGCCACGGCGCAGGCGGGTTGTCTGCTCGTATTAGATAGCAATGGCAATGTCGCGGAGACATTCTACGGTTCGCTGATTAACGGTCCGTGGGACATGACAGCATTCGATCAGGGCAGCACAGCGAATTTGTTTGTCACCAATGTCTTGAACGGAACCGTGGCAGCCGGCGGGAAGGTGGTGCACGGGGGAACGGTAACGCGGCTGACCCTGAATGTTTCGCCGGCTACGATGCCCAGCTTGCAGTCAATCACGGTGATTGGCTCGGGCTTCCCTGAGAGGACTGATCCCGCAGCGCTGGTAATCGGGCCGACCGGCCTGGGCCTGAGCAGAAATGCCGACACACTGTACGTGGCTGACAGTCTTAGCAATCGTGTGGCGGCCATTCCTGATCCCGTGTTTCGCGTTAGCTCCGCCGGAATCGGAGCTACGGTTACGCAAGGCGGCTTCCTTAACGATCCTTTAGGTCTTACCGTTGCGCCGGACGGCAACATCCTGACGGTAAACGGGAACAACGGTTTTCTTGTCACCACTACACCGAATGGTGCTCAGATCAGCAAGGTGCTGTTGGATAGCAGCGGTACGCCACCGGGGGCTGGCGCTTTGTTCGGGTTGGTACCGGCGTCAGGCCAGAAGCTGTACTACGTCGACGACGCCACCAATACTTTGAATCTGTTCCAATGAAGCCTGTGTTTGACCACTGACGAAAGAACAGCACTCACGATTGCGCGGTTTCAGCCCACTCTCTGCGACTGGCGAGAGTGGGTTTTTTGTTTGCGTGGGGATTCATGTTGAGGATTGAAGAAACCGATTTGTTCAAACGGTTCTTTGGGGAGTCGGAATCACGTACGTATGAATCATTTTAATTGTCGGCGGGGCGGACTTCCTATAGTATCTGTGGCCCATGATGCGCATCCTGCTGCTGTTTATGCGCCGGCTGTGGCTGCCGCTGGTAGTGTTCGCCGGCTTCAGCCTGATGTGCGTTCTGGTTTACCGGCACCTCGAGGGACTGCGCTGGCAGGATGCTTTGTTCTGGATGATTCAGCCGCACGGCATCGACTACCGCAAAGTCCGCGATGCAACGAAGTTGTTCTCGCTCTGCGTCTTTGTGGGCGTCTTCGCTTTTCAAATCTGGGTGGCGGAGCGGGTGCTGATCACGATCTTCAACCGGCAGGGCGTGGAGGCATGGAGAACCATGGTCAATGACGTCAATATCGATAAGCTAAAGGATCATTTCATCATTTGCGGCTACGGGCAGGTGGGACGGACGGTGGTCGACCAGCTTTCGCGTCTGCAGATTCCTCTGGTGCTGATCGAAACAAACGAAGGATTGTGCCGCGAACTGCTGAAAGATAAAGTGCTGACGATTCAGGGCGACGCCAAACGGCACGACATCCTGCACGCGGCAGGCATTGAGCGGGCACGCGGTGTGTGCATCGTGATCGACAACGACGCCGACAACCTTTACATCACCGTGACGGCGAAGGCGCTCAACCCCAAGGCGCGCATCATCACGCGTGCCGGACAGGCGCGCTATGCGCAGGCGATGCGCAACTCGGGCGCCGATGAGGTTATTATTCCAGAGTACGAAGGTGGAATCATGACCGGGCGAATGATCGCCAAGTACTATCCCGCGTCGCACCCGAAACTGGAATGATGGAGAACGAACGCGGAGCAACTGGCTTGCAGGCCTAATGCTCGGTACCGGCTTCGCCGGCGAACTGCTTGGTTACGAAGAAGCTCCAGATGGTTTCGTTGGCATTGAGGGCGAGGCTGGTCTTGCCGACCTCTTTTTCGCTCATGTATTGTTCGCCGCCGGGCCAGGTGTGGCCGCCGTCCTTCACGTCATAAAGCGCGACCTGTGCGCCGCCTTCGCAATCGTCATAGGTATACACCTTGGTCTCTTTGGCGCCCTTCTGAAGCGGAGGCAGTCTTGTCTGGGCCGGCTTTTCGGCGCAGCGGTTCTGTCGCGCCCATGCTTTAGCCGTGTCTTCCGCAGAGAGCACCTGGAAGAGACCGGCTTTGTAGCGGCCGCCCCCATGGGGCAGTATGGGGTCGTCAGTTCCATTCATCAGCAGCATCGCAACCGAATGCGACGGAATGCAGTTCACGTTCTTGGGCATGGCCGCAGCTACCGGAGCGATCGCGGCCACGCGGTCGGCCATCGCGCATCCGATGCGCAAAGTCATGAAGCCGCCCTCGCCCAGTCCCGTGGCGTAGATGCGGTGTGTGTCGATCGAATAAGTATTGGCCAGCTTGTCGAGCATCTGGTTGAGAAACTCGACGTCCGTGGCGGGGCGTGGCCCTTCCTCGCGGCGCTGGCGCGGAGGCGGAGGATAGCCCGGGCCCCAGGGTCCGCGTCGGCGATAGGGACCGCGCGGGTAGAGGCGGGCCTCGGCAAATCCGATATTCCAGCGACCGTTCAGTGCGTTGGGATAGACCGCGATGATGCTGTTTTTGTCGGCCTGGTCGTTGAAATGGGTGAGACGGGCCATTTCTTCCGCGCCCTGATTCAGGCCGTGCAGCAGGAGGACCACAGGGTAGTGCTGCTGCTGGTCGTAACCCTTCGGCAGGTGAACCACATAAGTGCGGGGAACGTCGTTGACCGTAATGTGCTCCTGCGCATCCTGCGCGCGTAGCGAAGACGCAAAGAATAGCCCGGCCAGGCAGGCAGCGCTTATCTCCAGCCATACCCGGCATTGAGAAGCCAATTTCATTTCTGTCTCCTTGATTTTGATTCCATCTTACCGCCTACTTGCGTAAGAACCCCAAGACGAGAGCTAGAGTTGCAAAATGCGGTTGATTTTCATCAGAAGAGATTAGGCGGCGCTGACGATCAGAAGAGCGGCTGTGACGAGCGATACGGGACCGGAGTAATGATTAATGAGCGAGAAAAGTGCTTGAACCGAGGAACTTTTCTCACGGCGCTGCGTAACTATCTGTGGCCGGGCGCTGATACGACCTGCCCGAGCAGGAGGCATTATGGACGGAAACCTTGTGGGATTGGCGGCGGTCATCATGATCTTCGGGATTCCGATGGCGGCCATGTATACGTTTTATCGGGTGCGCAAGCTGCGCAGCGAGGAGAGGATGGCGGCGATCGCGCGCGGCGTCAACGTTCCCATGCAACCGGAATTGTCAGAATCTGCCCGGTCGCGGCGGTTCGGAATTCTGCTGGTGGCGGCCGCCCTGGGCTTTATTGCTACCTTCGCCCTGATTGGACGCCAGGAACCCGACGCTCTCATCGCAGCCGCTTTCGGCGTCATTCCGCTGGCAGTGGGGCTGGGATTCTTCGTCGATTACGCGCTGATCCGCCGCGATGCGCGGGCGCACTAAGTTAAGATCATCCGGAAGCAGGCGCACGATTTTCCGATTTCACGGTCGCGCCCCGGGCCTCTGCCTTCTCTTTCTCTTTGCTCTGCGAAGGATAGACTCAATGCGCCTACCCGTCTGTACTAGGGTGCGGACCGTATAACGATTTTCCCGCTAAGTTGTCGAAATTTCATGGATGCCGGGACTGGCAGTATTTTCGGAGATTCATAAGCAACTAACCATAAAAGAGATGTACTCCTGGCCCCAACATTGCATCTGATTCCCCGCAGCCCGATCCGCAGGGTCCCACTCTTGATTGAGGAGGCTAATCAAAACTATGAAACACAAAAATCCTGTACGCCATTGCTGCTTCATACTGCTGGCGTTTGCGGCCGTTCTCTTCGCCGCGCCGGTAAATTTGCAATCCCAAAGTGTGACGCCGCCAGACCGGGACGACAGCGCAACCCGGAGACAGGTTGCCAGCTTCGATAATTTCCTGGACAGCCATCCCGAGGTCGCCGAACAACTGCGCAAGGATCCGTCTCTGGTGAACAATCCAGAGTACGTTGAAAAACACGCCGAACTGCAGCAGTATCTGCAGCAACATCCGGAAATCCGGGAAGAACTCAGTCAGAATCCCAACGGGTTCATGCGCCAGGAGCAACGCTTCGAGCGGCGTGAAGACTCCGATCGGCGCGAAGGCCGTGACCGCGATGTAACTCGGACCGAACTGGCGAACATGGACCACTTCATGGACAGCCACCCGGAGATTGCCGAACAACTGCGCAAAGACCCATCGCTTGTGAACAATAGGGAGTTTGTGGAGAGCCATCCCGCTTTGCAGCAGTTTTTGGCCGAGCATCCGGGAGTTCGCGAGGAATATAAAGAAAATCCCAATGCGTTCATGCACCAGGAGGAACGCTTCGACCGGCGCGAGGACCAACATCGTGACGGCGATGTAACTCGGATCGAACTGGCGAACATGGACCACTTCATGGACAGCCACCCGGAGATTGCCGAACAACTGCGCAAGGACCCGTCGCTTGTGAACAACCGGGAGTTTGTGGAGAACCATCCCGCTTTGCAGCAGTTCCTGGCCGAGCATCCGGGAGTTCGCGAGGAATATAAAGAAAATCCCAATGCGTTCATGCACCAGGAGCAGCGCTTCGACCGGCGCGAAGACTCCAATATGCGGCGCGATCGAGACGTCACTGGCGGGGAACTCGCAAGCTTCAACGAGTTCCTGGAAGGCCACGGCAACATTGCCGGCGAACTTTCCAAGAATCCTTCGCTCGCCAACAACCAGGAATATCTTGAAAACCACCCTCAACTGCGGGACTATCTGAAAGCGAATCCCAAGGTACACGAAGAACTAAGCGAAAACCCGGATTCCTTCTTGAAGTCAGCGCAACAGTTTAAAACACCAGGCACGCCGAAAATGAACAGTGAATCCAAGCCCAATAAATAGAGTTCGGCGGGACAGGGGCCGCCCGCCGCGGCCCCTGTTTTCCGCTTTGCGCGGGAGTGTAGCAGCGAAGGTGAAGTTATTCCACGGAGGCTCGCATTATATGAATAGCCGAACGATGTTGATCACTGTGCTCGCTCTCCTTGTAGCAGTTCCTGCGTTAGCGGGCGACAAGAAAAAACACGGCGACCGTGCCATGATCGAGAAAATGGAAGCCGTACCCTGCGGCGCGAAGGAACGTGGCTTCACCGGTGTGGGCAGCGTTTTTGCCTCGGCGGGAATTGAACACGTAAACTCCACCGAGAAACTCTGCCCTCAGTATCTACTGCTTACCGACGACATGGAATATCACATCCGCCCGCTCGATCATAAACACCCCGATATACTCCCCGTGGGCAAAGAAGGTGAATTCAAGGTCTCGAAAGACGTCATGGATATGCGTGTCCCCGATGGTGACGGCAAGATGCGCCGTTATGCGGTGGTAGCGATGAAGCCTATTGAGCACCACTCCGAGACGCCGGCGCCCGAAAGTTCAAAATATAATGCGCCACGCAATGAATATCCCGATAAGCCTGCGGATGACAGGAACTACGCGGAGAAAGACAAGAGCGCGAACAAGACTCCGGACAAGCCGAACGACCCTCCACAGTAAGAGCGTACCACCGGGGAGATTCGATTCGGTTGAGTGAACTCCTGGATCACGGGGAGGATTTCGCCAGAGAAAATCGTCACCCATCCATGAGGAACTTGGATTGCTCGTTTGTCAGCGGCACGACGCTCAAGCGGCCCTGGCGTACCAGAGGTGAATCGGCGAAGAGCTTGTGAGCTTTGATCTCCGCCAGTGAAACTGAGCGGGCCAGCGGCTTTCCAGCTTTAATCTTGATCCGCGGATTCTTCGGGTCGCTGGTATCGACAGATACGACGCTGGCCGTTCCCACCGCACTTTTGCGATCGCCGGTCTCGTAGATAATCAATAGTTCGCCGGGCTTCATGT
>JBAVAV010000808.1:0-2782 GCA_049585895.1 Candidatus Sulfotelmatobacter sp.
GCCTTGGGCTCCATCTGAACCAGAATCTGTTCAGTACGGTCTTCGGGAAGCTCGCCGAGAAGATCCGCGGCGGCGTCAGGATCCATCTCTTCGACAATTTCGGCAGCGCGCCCGGAGTCGAGCGACTCGACAATCGCTTTCTGCACTTTCGGTTCGACTTCCTCCAGGGCCTCAGCGGCAACCCCTTCATCGAGAGTCTGGAACACGGCTTCGCGCTCGTCGGGTGCCAGATCCTCGACAATGTCCGCAATATCGGCGGGGTGGAGTTTGGCCAGGCCTTCGTGAGAGATCTTAAGTTTGATCCGGCGGGCGGGATCGGTTTCGATGAGGTCGACAAAGCTCCACGGAATATTACGGGAAGGGATCCGGTCGAGCAGAGCATGCAGAGCGGGACGGGGCGCCACGCCGCGCAGAAGGCGGCGAATGGCGCCGCGGGCGCCAACGTCGACGGAATGAATCCGCAGCACGGGGTGGCTGCCTGCTTCTTTATGAGGATCGATCTGCAGGTCGACGTCATTGACGCGGACGACCTTGCGGCCATTGACGTCAATGACCTGCTGATCCAGGAGATCGCGCTCCAGAAGGAACAGGCCTTCCGTGCCGTTGGAGGCAGGCCAGTCTCCTGCTGCAGTCGAGGCGCGAATGCCTCCGTTGATGGCGAAGATCGAAGCGAAGGGAAGAACGCGGTTGCCGGACTTGGTCTTGATAATGAGGGAAGCGATACGGGAGCGGTCTTCCTGCGGAGCGAGCGTGACTTCGCGAACTCGTCCGCTGTGGGCGCCCGTTGGGTCATAGACCGGCGAACCGAGCAATTCGGAAAGTGCCAGCGTAGTCATCCGCGTAGAGAATACCCAAGATCGGTGCGGGAAGGAATCGAATTGTGAAGGAATCCTCAAGAAATGTGGGGCTTGGGCGCTGAAAGCCCAGATTTGACATCCAGTAAGTTCGAGCATGAGCAAGGCGTGCTGGCGGCAGCGATAGAATGCTGTCCCCGTCCGGTAAGGAATTGATCTGCATTGATCCCCGTATAATTTAAGAATGGGGGAGCATGACATCGGTCGATGACATCCTAAGTTTGCCCGCTCCCAAGGCGGATAGTCGCGTCGCCTATGGTAATGATGCGAATCAATTTGCCGATTTGCGCGTGCCCAAGGTAAAGGGCCCGTATGCGTTGGTGATCAATATTCATGGAGGATACTGGCGCGCAAAGTACGATCTGAACCATGCCGGATTTCTTTGCGCGGCGCTGACCGCGAAGGGCATTGCGACAGCGAACCTCGAATACCGGCGCGTGGGCAATGCCGGCGGCGGATGGCCGGGGACGTTCGCCGACGTGCGCGCAGGCTATCAATTCTTAATGCAGAATGCGGGCAAATATGAATTCGACGCCAAGCGCGTGGCGATCACGGGTCATTCGGCGGGCGCGCAACTGGGGTTGTGTCTAGCCGCGCATGAGTCGAACGTGAAGACGGTGGTGTCGCTGGCGGGAGTGGTGGACCTTCAGCGTGCATATGCTCTGCACCTCAGCAACGATGCCGTGGTTGAGTTCCTGGGAGGAACGCTGGCGGAAGTGCCGGACCACTATCGCGAGGCGGATCCGATGAAGCTGGCGGTGCCGGCGCGGCAATGGCTGATTCACGGCTCGGCCGATGACGTGGTTCCGGTAAATTTCAGCCAGAGCTATGTGAAAAAGAAGCGCAACGAAAAAGAAGATGCGCAATTGATGGAGATCGCGGCAGCTGGGCATTTCGACTTAATCGATCCGCGGACCGTCGCGTGGAAGGAAGTAGAGCGCGCGGTGATGGAAGCAGTCGGGTAAGTCTAAGGACGCTCTTCAGGGCGAAGCCCGCGTCGTTCGTGGCGGATAGCGGCGCGATTCAAAGGCGCTATTTCGTAACCCATTCTAGCCGAGCTGGCGCTTTCGGGCATCGGGTCGCTTTGACTTCGGGGTAGTGCCGCTGTGCTCGGGACTTTCCCCGGGCTCGGGAAAATCGGTGTCCGCCCCTTTGAGAAGCGGGTCCTGGTCACGGTGTCCAAGTTGGCCCGCTTGGCTGACATTGTCGGACTGGCTGTGGTCTTCGGTCTCGGTCGCGCCTTTGGAGCGGTCCTGATCATCTCTCGGAACTGGCATACTGACTCCTCTTAAATTCTCGGGGCCGAGGTTACGCGCCGGGCCGGGCTGGAGAAACGCCCAGCTTGCGCAAGCGCTCCCGTGCTTGCAGCGCCTCATTGGACCGCGGATAACGCTGAATGACGTGGCGTAGCTCTTGGACGCCGTCGTCCTGTTTGCCGAGTTCGATCAACGCGAAGCCTTTCTTAAGCTGCGCGGAAGCGGCCTTGGTGCCGCTGGCGAAATTCTGCAGCACCTGATCGTAGCTCTGCGCGGCCTGCTGGTAGTTGCCCTGGCGAAATTGAATTTCGCCGAGATAGAAATAGCTGTTCCCGGCGAGATCGGTGTTGGGATAAAACTTCACGTAGTCGGAAAACTCCTGGATAGAAAGGTCGTTCTTGCCCCCGTTGTAGTCTCGCAGCGCGTTGTTGTACAGAACATCGGGCGGAGGGGCCTGCGCCTGGGCTTGCTGCTGCGACTGCTGCTGGGCCTGTTGCGCCGCCTGGCTTTGCTGCGAAGCCTGCATATCTTCGAGCTGTTTACTCACCTTGGCCAGACGCGCCTTCAATTCGTCGATGGAATCGTTGAGTGCCTGAATCTGGCCGGAAATCTGATCGACGTGCCCGGTCGAATCTCCCTGTTGTTTTTGCAGGGTATTTTGCAGGGTGGTGA
>JBAVAV010000809.1:0-5800 GCA_049585895.1 Candidatus Sulfotelmatobacter sp.
GTATCAGGCGAGGTATTCGTCCCGTTTGAAATTTCACCTACGTCAGTCGCGAACCAAACGAACATTAAACTGACGTGTACGATTGCGCCTGGTTCATCTGCTACCCCGTCCATAACTTACCAAGGGGACTTGATGCTCGCCCGCCCGTAAGATCTCAGGAAGGAGGCATGCGCTATGCCTGTTCGCTCAACCATGGCTGCACTGATCGCAAGAGTCAGGATTTTGATAAACGATCCGGCAGGCGCAAGCCAAGTTTTTGACGATTCAACCATCCAGGATGTTATGGATGAATCACGCGCGGACTACAAGAATGAGGTGCTCATTCCAAAGCCCACGTTTGCCGGGTCGCAAATCCAGTTTCTGGACTATTATCACGCGCTTGGAGGATGGGAAGATGATCTAATCATCAAACAGTATCTGATTAACCAGGTGACGCCTGCGACCAGCGAGCCCATAGCCGCGCACTGGACGTTCAGCGCAACAACGCTTCCACCTTTGTATATCAGCGGAAAGCTCTATGACGTTTACCGGGCAGCAGCTGACCTGCTAGAGCGGCAAGCAGCTATGTGGGTGCTTAGATATAACGTAAACGTAGATGGGCAAAGCTTGCAGCGTTCACAAGCATCGATGGCTCTTCAGAATCTGGCCAGGACCTATCGAATGAAGCAGCGTGCAGGAGCTATTCATGTGACGCGTACCGATATACGACGCCCAGGACAATTGGCTGCTACCGGACTTGGGCCATTAGAGATAGATTATCTGGCCAGCGGTAACAAGGACGGGAGTTAGCCATGCTTGATGCTCTAGAATTGGCTTCTATACGCGCTGACGCTGCCAATGCTGCGCTCGATTTGCCTTGCACCATCCAGCGTAAGACGCTCACCAGGGATGGTGCGGGCCAGGCAACGTCCGTCTGGAATACGGTTGCAACGGTTAACGCTGGCATGACCGAGCCGACGGGTGGGCAGCTACAGAACTACAACTACCTGATCGAAGATTTAGCGTCGTGGGCGGTGAAGTTGCCGTACGGCACCGATGTTGCTGCTCAGGACCGTCTTTTGATAACTGGGCAGTTGGGCCAGCAGACATTGGTGGTACAGGTGGTACTTGAACCACGTTCGTACGCGGCTTTGCTGACGGTAATTGCCTCGGAAGCGAAACAAAAATGACTGAGATGAGTATGGTGTTGGACTGGATGTATACCACCTTAGCCTCGGATACACAACTGCAAGGGCTTGCACCCGGCGGTGTGTGGAGGTCCGAGGTGCCCACCGGAACGGATACCGCACCAACGCCAGTACCATACGTCGTGGTGACATACCAGCCGCATCAAAGCCAGGATGTTATTGCCTTTCAAGCAGTACGCGCCTACTCAGAGCTGTACTTCGAGGTGGTGATTGTCGGCCCTGTCACTGACTGGTCAACGCTCACTCTTGGGGCGGCGCGTATTGACACGCTGCTCACCATCGGACAGCAAACAGCGGTCACAGGCGGCACGATTTCAGCCGGATATCGTACGCAACCCATTGAAGTAGACCCGTTGGTGGCCGGGGAAATTCAGACAAACACGGGTGGTGTGTACAAATTCATGGCAAAAGCGACATAGTATCGCCCTTGCAAGGGAGTGAGTCATGACTGAAAACTCAGAACAATCGAAAGTTACCTCACTTGCTGAAAAGTTGACACGAATTGACGTGATCGGCTTTGAAGTACTGCCCGGTGAAGACAATGTCGAAATGCTCTACATGCAGGGGAAGCTCATTTGTGGTGTGGACTATGCGCTCTTGATGGGTGATGAGCAGTTGAAAGCGCTCATTGATGAGACGGTTGTAGCAGGAGAGCAGTGATGGGCTACACAGTCAGAATCGAGTGGGAGGGGCTTGACGGAGCTATCTCACGTTTCTCGCAGATGGGCGAGCAATTGAATAATAATCTTGAGCAGCAGACGGAGTCACTAGCAAAAGGTGGCAAAAATGCCTGGGATACGGTAACGCCTGTACGGTCGGGCAGGTTGAAGGGCGGAAATGTAGGAGATGCAGGAGGGTTAACTATTACATTTAGTAATGCGACCTACTACTACCCCTTCGTCGATAAGGGTCATCGAACCCCATCGTACTTCCATCGCCACGGGCGTATCGTTCCTGCCAAGAGAATATCGCATGTTGCAGGTCGTGGCATGACTGAACAATTGGTGGAATGGCTCGAGGGGAACGTTGGGAATTATCTCAGAAAAGCTCTTGATGAATTTGTTGATTAGTTGTTTTTCATCTTGTATCTCGTCCTGAGCACCTGGCATGATCAGATGTTTTGGAGGGGATGATAGGAGTAGAACATGGCAGCTTTAGCTGGAATTGGCGCCTCATGCCAGGAGGCTTCTACAGCCTTTACTGATGCGAGCAAGTGGACGCTCAGTCTGAAGGGTGCCGTGAAGGATGTCACCCCGTTCGGAGCAAGCGGAAACTGGACCATTAATTTGGCTACGCTCAAATCCTGGTCTGGGAAGATATCGGCCTTCATTGATTCTTCAGACACGGCGCAAACGAACCTTTTTGCGCTCATCGGCTCAACGGTTAGCATGACATTTGCCGTAAGTGGCTCTCACAATTTCGCTGGCAGTGCAATTCTTACCGGAATTGATCCGAATGTTGACGCCCAAAATGCTGAGTCTGTGGATTTCAGCTTCACAGGCACAGGGGCCATTACTTACTCGTAGGAGGCAGTATGTCAGCATACGCAGGTGTAAACGGTGATGTGTGGCTAAGCACATCACCACCTACTGCCCTTGGCTCTCCTGAGTCCTGTACTGATACTGGTGACCACATTCATTATTTTTCGAATGTTCATCAGGCATGGGACCCAACACAGACGCTTACTGTTCAGAATAGCCCAAATGGCTCTACAGGTTGGGCGACCGTGACGGACTATGTATTCTACTGGCCTGTGGGCGAAATCGTGTTTAATTCGGCCAGAGTGCCTGGTACGAATAATTTTGTCAGGATCAATGCTGGGAGTTATTTCACGCTCTCAGCATTGAGTGGCGCACATGCCTGGAAGGGCCAATTTAAAGGGGCGGTGAAGGATGTCACCCCGTTCCAGGCTAGCGGTTCATGGACGCAAAATCTTGCTACGCTCAAATCTCTGACGTTTTCTGTGGATTGCTTTAACCAGGACGCCAGGATTTTGAACGAGATGATTTCGTCTGGGATGTCACAGATAAACATCTCAGGTGGTATTATTTTGTGTCAGCTCTGGTGGAATGAAGCGGGGGGTGCCCGGTATCAGTTTTACGCGCTTCCGACGCAGGTGCAGCAGACAGTGGCCACAAATGACGTGGACAAGCAATCGGTGACGTTCGCGGCCACAGGCCCGGTGTATCAGGTCACGTCAAATACGTTTAGCACAACTACAGTCATACTCATGTAATAAATTGCAAGGGGTGGCTCTCCTTGCAAGGGAGATATATGGCAATAGAAACAAAAGAACTGGATGTGACACAGGAAATACCATCACCGAATGGTCATGTTGAGGCAGAAGAATGGTTGGAGTTTGATGATGATATGGCATTTGTCCGCCATATCTCTGAGCAGAAGCCAGCCGAGGAAGTTGTACTCATTCCTGAGTGGAAGATGAAAGTCCTTTGTCGGGCGCTGAGTGCAAAGGATCGTATTGCTGTAAACATGGCTGCGTACGATGCAGAAGCAAAGACCACCGATTATCGCCGGGCACTCTTTGATGTGATTTTGTACGGATGTTTCAATCCCAAGACAGGCCACAAAGCGTTTAGAGAGTCCCATCGCGCCATGCTCACAGAGAAGCCAGAACACGGTGCTGCGGTTGAACGGCTCTTCATGACCATTTTGCGGCTGTCTAAGATGCTCCCAAGCACTGCGGAGCAAGCAAGAAAAAACTAGAATGCCCTGCCGTTTATGACTCCTACAGACTCATGGAACGGTTAGGGTATCAGCATCTCAGCGATTTCTTGAAAGAACACAGCAGTGCAGAACTAACGGGCTTGTTTGAATACTTACATATTGATGATGAGATACAAACCAACAGGCTTATTTATGCCATTGTCAGAGCATTCAACGGTGATAAGGCCACAAAGAAGCCAGTGGACGATGATGAAGCAATCATCGACACGACACAACCTGAGTTTGCACGGCAGTTTCAAGGGTTCAGCGGAGTGCCGGGAATGAAGGGCCCATAGCACCACCCTTGCAAGGGTGGATCAAGCAGAGAAAGGAGGTGATAAAGATGTCAGATGAAATTAAAGCGAAAATTATCATTGAAGCTGACACGTCAGGTGCGGAGGAAGCTGCGTCAGCACTTGAAAAGCTTCAAGGTGCTACAGGTGCAAGTGCGGAAGGTGCTGGTAGTCTTGGTGATCAACTTGCCGCTATGGAGAAACAAGCCGGTAGTACAGCAGGCGAGGTTGTGGGTCTTGCGGAAGAGACGAAGGGGCTTGAAGAGGCTAAAACGTCAGGGGAAGAGGCGGTGTCGAGCTTCAATGATGTATTAGACGAACATCAGCAAGCTCTTGAAGAGGCTCAATCTGCCCATGAAAGTTTGCAGCCAGCAATAGAGGAGACAAATAAAAGTCTTACGTCAGCGCAAGAGACTCTGGCAAAATCGACTCCGGTCGTTTCTCAATATTCAGAGAATATCCAATCCGCCCAGCAAGCCATGCAGGAGTTTAATCAGTCTGATCCCTGGACCAATATGGCTAGTGGCATAGACAATGTCAATCAATCTCTCAGTGATTCACAGATATTTAATGCTGAGAATATCAAATCCAACATGGCTGCTTTCAGTGAAGCCGTCAATAGTCCTGATGTTACCGATCCTCTTGCCCACATTCAGACCTATTTAGACCAAACCGGCCAAAGTTGGGAGAATTTCACAGGCACCATTGGCGAGGGGCGCATGAATGCGCTCTATGATATGGTTGACCAGTTTGGCGAAACGTATCAGGTGCTCAGTGACACGAGTACAGGCTTTGAGCAAGCTGACAAGAGCGCCGGTACATTTACCGATACTGTTCAAAATACAGCCGCTGCGATGGACGAGTTCAATCAGGCTGATCCCTGGGCAGCTTTTAATGCAGGGGCAACAGACGCAAGCAAGGCAGTAGAAGGGGTAGGAGCCGCAACAGAACAAGTCAGCAAAGCAAATGAGGGTTTTTTCAGTAGCTACTTTGGCGGTTTAGGTGATTCGATTTTCGGTGGGGCTGCAGGTGAAGCAGGCAGTGTAAGCAAGGGTCTTCTTGGAAGCATTGGTGACATTGCAGGGGGCTTCGATGCATTTATGCGCCCACTTATGATGGGGCAGATGGCTGTACAGATGGTTGCACAGGTAGGGCAAGCTATCTATAATTCAGCAGCCATAGCAGAAGGGCCCGGTGCGCACTCAATAGGTACGTTTACAGGGGCAGTAGATAGTTTAGGTGTTACTGCGCAAAACGTAGGAAGCTCATTCTCTGAAGCGTTCGGGCAGCAATTTACCGCAACTATCGGCGCTGTAAATCAAGCGCTGGGAGATAATCAAACTGGGCTAAATAGTACAGGAGGCATGCTCGGCGGGGCGCTTTCATTTGCTAGCAACTTGCTCATGGGTGGACTTGGTGTCGGACTGATGGCAACAGGTATTGGTATTCCTCTAGGATTTACCATGACTCAGGCTGGCATGGAAGGGGTCGCCAACAACCTTGCTGAGTGGAACGGGCAGCCACCGGAATTTACCGGGCAGCAAGCCACTCCAGGGATGGAAGTACAGTCACAAGTACAACAGGGCTGGTCTCAAA
>JBAVAV010000810.1:0-4154 GCA_049585895.1 Candidatus Sulfotelmatobacter sp.
CCTCTGAATCCTCTGCGGCGGGTCCGGCGATGCCACTTTCAGCGCCGGCATCCTGGGCCAGCACGTCTTCTGCCGCAAGCTCTGCGGCTTCGATTTCCGCCAATCCCAAGGCCTTGGCTTCGCTGACAATGTTCTGCGTCGCGATGGCTTCGGCTTCGGGCGGAGCGGCCGGGGCAATGCCCAGCAACTCTTCGTCGCTGGCGATCAGGTAGCCATCCTCGTTGAGATTGCCAATGATCGCCTCAGCCGCCTCGCGCACCGCCGGGCTGATGCTCAACGCGCCCAACTGCCAGGCAAGATGATCGGTGAGGTTGGTGGGCTTGGAGAGGAAGTTCTCGAACGACGGGCGCTCGATCTCCTCCATCTCGCTGCGGGTGCGGTAGCCGGGATCGAGATAGTCCTGGAAGAATGAGCCGAAGTCGATTTCCTCAAACGGATCTTTTTTCTCTACGGCGGCGATGGAATTTTCTTCGGTGGTTGCGGTGGCGGCGCGGTCGCGGTCTTCTTCCTTCTTGCCGACTTCATCGAGCAGGGGAACCGAGTCTTCGAGCTCTTCGAGAACGGGGTTCTCGACCATCTCGGTATTGATCATGTCCTTGAGCTCAAGCTTGTTGAGCGCAAGCACAGAGACCATCTGCACCAGACCCGGGGTGAGGATATGGCGCTGGGAGAGTCTGACGCTCAGTTTGTGCTGTAACAGGACCATGTTTCAAGGTTTCAGAGGTTCAAGGTTTCAAAGTTTCAATGTTCAAAGTTTCAAGGTTTCAATTCTTTGCATAGCAAGGCTCACTCTGAAACATTGAAACCTTTGAAACCTCACACCAAGGAGAAACTCTCTCCCAGATACACCCTTCTCACTTCCGGATCGCTCGCCAACTCCTCGGGCTGGCCGTGGCGGAAGATTCTGCCTTCATCGATGATGTAGGCCCGGTCGGTGACCGAAAGCGTTTCGCGTACGTTGTGATCTGTGATCAGCACTCCGATGCCGCTGGCCCGCAGACCGCTGATGATCTTCTGCAGGTCGAGCACGGCGATGGGATCGATCCCGGAAAACGGTTCATCCAGCAAAATGAATGTGGGATTGATGCACAGGCAGCGGGCGATTTCCACGCGCCGCCGCTCTCCGCCCGACAGCGCATAGCCGCGATTCTGACGGATATGCTCCAGCCCCAGCTCGTCGATAAACTTCTCCATCTTTTCGCGGCGCTCGTGCCAGGAAATCGGCTGCGCCTCCAGCACCGCGAGGATGTTCTCCTCTACCGTGAGTTTGCGAAAAACCGAAGCTTCTTGAGGGAGATAGCTGATGCCATACTGACGCGCCCGCAGGTACATGGGAACGTCGGTAATGTCCTGGCCGTCATACAGCACGCGGCCAGTATCGGGGGGGATCAGACCAACGATCGCGTAAAAAGTGGTTGTCTTGCCCGCGCCGTTCGGTCCAAGCAGGCCTACGACTTCGCCCTGGTCCACGCGCAGGCTCACTCCGTTCACGACGCGGCGGCCACGATAGGACTTGCCGATTTCTTCAGTGGCCAGGGTACGCATTTATCTTGCCATTCGTCTTTATTTATCTGGCCACTCGCGTCTGAGTTACCACAGGAGTACTTGCTTCGCCTTCTACGAGCACCCTATCATCGCGGTTATAGAAAGTCAACGAAACGCCGGTAATCGTGCCCCGTTCGGCATCAAAAATGCTAGGCGGTCCGCCGGTCAGGACGAACTTGTCGTCGGCCGGCGTGTAGATGAGTTTCTGGCCCGTCGCTCGGCGCTTCGATTGCTGGATCAGAACATCCCCTGTGGCAAGCAGGTGATCTAGTTGCGAGGGGCCGCCAAGTGCTTGATTAATCGATGTTTGCGCGCGTGGAACAAGATAGGCGTCTGCCGATTTTGCAGATGCCGTGAAGTCGCTGCCGCGGGCTTGGATGCCTCCGTCATAGTGCGCGTGGCGATCGGCATCGGAATAAGTCAGGAGGGCTGAAGTGATAGCGACGGCGCTTGTCGCGACGGGTTTTGTCACAGACGTCGTATTCATCGTCCGATCATTCGTATTTCGTTCGCCCTCTGAGACCGTAGTTTTGCGCGACTGCACCAGCACCGTCGAAACCGGCTGCGTAGGAGTTCCTTGAGCCGTTAGGAAGCGTCGATCGCGGTCGAAGTCGATGGACGGCGCTGCGATCAGGTTCGCATCTTGCCATAAGCGGGCATTGCCTTGGTAGAACGCAACTGCCGTCGAATTGTGGACAGTCATGTTCGCCGCGGTCACATGAATCGGCGACGAAGAGGCCAGCAGTGCGCCGTTGGGCTGCTCTTTGATTTCACTGTAAGTGCTCTTCACGTCGCCGTCGGCGAAGGCGTCTCCGGTGGTCCGGTTGAGGCGGATAGTCCGCGCGGTCGTCGCCATGGACCCTTCGGCAACCCGCGGACTTCCGCTCAGCACGAGGACCTGATCGGCGGGCGTGTAGCGGGCGCGCTCTGCCCAGGCCTGAGTTCGTTTGCCGGGAGTTTGGCCATCGGAATAGACGACGCTTCCCTGCTGCACGATGGACCCAATCCCGCCCTGCGGAAGAATTGCAGCGTCCAGAGTTTGACTGGTGCTCACGCGGTCAGGCTGGCCGGGGTTGGTGCTTACGATCTTCGCGTTGGGCGCGCCATGCATTGAACTCAGACGGCTCTGGCCGTCGGCCGTGGGCTCAAATTTCGCGTCGAACCTGCCGGCCGTGATGACTGTGCGCTGATCCGGGGACTGCGCGGGCTTAATCGAGTTCTGAGTCGGCGAGATCGTAATCTGCGCCGCCCCGAAGGTTACCGCGTGATCGAGGCGACGCCCTTCCAACACGAAAAAATCGACCACTGGAGCGGTTAGCTCAAAATCCTGGGGGCCAGAAGATGTTCCTGCGGACGAAGTGGTAGCGTTCGCAGAACCGGCGGAGCGCTGGGATAAGCGCACGCCCTCTGTGGCATGCACGGTGCGCACCCGATTCCCACCGGCGACGTTCCCGCCGGCGAAATCCACAACCACGCGCGCGGCATTGCCTTGCATGCCTCCCGCCCCGAGGCGGTCAACCTGGACGTTGCCCGTCAAAATAGCCGTGCGAAGCTGGTTGTGCGTTCCGGTCAACTGAAGATCGGCTTGATCGGCCCGCGCGTGCAACGCGGATGCCGTCTGCTCGTTTACTTCGGTGCGCCGGGCGGTGTGTCCGGCCTTGTGTCCTGTTGAGGCCGCGCCGGAGGGCTGCCCTTCCGCGTTCACGTTTCCTGTCGCCAGCACGCGCTCGACTTCGTTATTGGGACCGAGGAAGAACGTCGCCTGATCGGATTGCAATGTTCCGCGGGCCTGCTTCAAGCGCGGGTGATCTAAGACGAGCTGACGCGGATCGCGGGTAAATTGGCCATGAGCAGCGACAAGAGTGGGGGCGGAGTCTCCCGCCAGCGTGACGTGAATTTGCGAATCCAGGGTGAGCGTATTTGTTTTCCCCAGATAATGCATACCCACCGCCCAGCCGCTGGCTTGCGGCGTGCGGAAATCGACGCGGGCCATCGTGGAGGCGTCGCCGCTGTCCCGGTTGAAGACCAAATCGCTGGTCCTAAGGTGAATGGGATTCCTGAGCGCTTTGGGCTCTGCCTGGTCGGCATTGCCAGTCCCTCCCGGATTGGCTTCGAGGTCGATCTGCACCTCGCCTTGGGCGGTGACCTCACCCGATTTCGGATCGTAGGCAAAATCGTCGCCAGAGATCTGGTCGAAGCGGGAGGAATCGCGCCCGTAGAGAACGATGTTGACGGCGTGCAGCTCGGCGCGGCCATTGAGTTTGAACTCTTTGACGTCGCGGGCCCGGATCGTGAAGACGGTGCGTCCCGCCTCGGACTTTGAGAACTGAAAGCCGCTGGCCGTCTGCTTGATGTCGAAGCCAAGCTTGCCCGGAAAGTCCTTGAGAACATTGCGCTCCCGCAAGCGCGCCGAGAGATACATCGCCGCGATGACGACCGTGAAGATCACGGCGGTTGCCACGAGCCAGCGCCGCAGGCGGTAGATGGGGAGAGGCATTAGGACAGTTTAATGGAAGTGGAGAGTAGTTAGCGATCAGTCGTTCGTGGTTAATCGCGACGAGCCTTCGTAGCGCCGCCGCCCCGGCGGCTGTCCGGCGGGCGTCCTCGCC
>JBAVAV010000811.1:0-5024 GCA_049585895.1 Candidatus Sulfotelmatobacter sp.
CCCTTCCTTCTCGGTTACACAAGCTCTCGCGAATAGCGGAGGAGCCTCACCCATTGCGGTACACTGCCCTCGATGTCTTCCGTGAGCGATCAGTTTGGGTTTAATTTTCTGGCGCCCCAGCGGCGCGTATGGTCCGTGCGCGGGCTCGTGGCGGCGGTGCGGACGCACGTGGAACGGGAGTATTCCGATGCGTGGGTAGAGGGCGAAGTTTCGAATTTGCGCGTGCCGGGGTCGGGGCATATTTATTTCACGCTGAAGGATGGGGCGGCACAGATTCGGGTGGTGATGTTCCGGTCGGCGGCGCGATTCTTGAAATTCCGCCCGGCGGACGGCATGCAGGTTGTAGTGCGTGGGCGGGTGACAATTTATGAAGACCGCGGCGAACTGCAGATTTCGGCGGAGTACATCGAGCCCAAGGGAGCGGGGGCGCTGCAGATTGCGTTTGAGCAGCTCAAGGCGAAGCTGCAAGCCGAGGGATTGTTCGCGGCGGAACGGAAGAAAGCGGTTCCGTCGCTGCCGGGGCGGATTGGAGTGGTAACTTCGCCGCAGGCGGCGGCGCTGCGCGACATCCTGAACATTTTGCAGCGCCGGCATCACACCGTGAATGTAGTGATTTATCCAGCGCAGGTGCAGGGCGAGGCTGCGGCCAGCGAATTGGCGGCGGGCGTGAGGTATTTCAACCACGCGGGCGGAGTGGAAGTGATCATTGTGGCGCGGGGCGGAGGGTCGCCGGAAGACCTGGCGGCGTTCAACGATGAAGGGCTGGCGCGGGTGGTAGCGGGGTCGCAAGTCCCGGTGATTTCCGCGGTGGGACACGAGACCGATTTCACGATTGTGGATTTCGTCGCTGATTTGCGCGCCGCCACGCCTTCGGCGGCGGCGGAGTTGGTGATCCGGTCGCTGCAGGAAGTAGCAAACCAGACAGAGGCGCAGCACGACCGACTGGTGCGGGCGATAGAGCGGCGCTTCCTGGAGGCGCGACACGCCTTGATGCAACTGGCGCAGCATGGGGCGTTCGGGCGAATGATGGATTTGATCCGGCAGAAGCAGCAGAAGCTGGACGATCTGACGTACCGGCTAGAGCGGGCCGAGGCGCAACTGCTGGAGCGGATGCGGCGGAGATGGGAGACGGGATCGGCAGCGGTACGGCACTACGATTTGCGGCACGTGCTGGCCGGAATACGGCGCGAGATGGAGGCAGCAACGACAGCGCTAGCTGGGGTGATGCGCCATTCATTGTTGCAGCAGCGAGTGCGCCTGGAGCGGGTGACCACGGTGCTGCAGGCGCTTTCGCCCCTGGCCATCCTGGAGCGCGGGTATGCTCTGGTGTTTGACGAGGCGGGACGCCTGGTGAAGGACGCAGCGGCAGTGAGCGCAGGCGAGGAGATTCGGGCGCGCGTGGCGCGAGGAGAAATTCACGCCACGGTGAAGAAGAAGGCGACGGATGAAGAGCCGGCCGGGCGCGGGAAAAAGCGGCGGTGAGCAAGCAGGATGCTTGTGGCAATCCTCCAGCGGTTCGCGATTGCGACAGGCGTGCAAGCGCCCTTGGGCCGCACCACACGAGCTACAGACGTTGAGAAAGCACTGCATTAGAATGTAGATTCAGAGCGGTTGAGATTCACATCTAGGGAGATCCGGTGACGCAACTGCTGGCGCCATGGTCAAGAGTGTCGCTCACGGTGCTCGACATTCTTCTGGTGGCGATGATCATCTACCAAGTGCTGGTGATGATTCGCGGCACGCGGGCTGCGCCCATGCTGGCGGGGTTGGGAGCGCTGGCTGTGGTGTTTTACCTGGCGCACATCGGAGACTTGGCTACGCTCAACTGGCTGGTCACCCACCTCGCGCCCTACGTGGTGTTCGCCTTCATCGTGGTGTTCCAATCGGAGATTCGGCACGTGCTGGCAGACGTGGGACGGCGGCTAAGCTTCATGCGCGGATCGGCGAGCGAGAGCGGCTCGTACGACGACATCGTGCTGGCAGCGAACCTGTTTTCCAAGAACCAGACGGGTGCCCTGATTGTGATCGAGCGCGAGATTGGATTGCGCACTTATGTCGAAAGCGGCGTCCCTATGGATGCCCGCTTGTCCTATGACCTGCTGGCCACGATTTTCCGGCCGAGCGCGCCGCTGCATGACGGAGCGGTAATCATCCAGAAAAACCGGATTGCGGCAGCCGCGTGTTTTCTGCCGCTGTCGATGAATCCGGTGCTTTCGACTCAGATGGGGACGCGGCATCGCGCAGGTATCGGGATCACGGAGGAGACGGACGCAATTGCGGTGATCGTATCGGAAGAAACGGGTGCGATCAGCCTGGCGGTGGGCGGCACGGTTGAGCGCGACCTCACGGTCGATCAGTTGCGGGAACGGCTGGGCAGCGAACTGCAACGCTACATGTCGCCAGTGACGCTGCCAACGGCCATCGTCTCGAGTGAAGAAGCGAATGGGCTGGATTCGCCGCTGCGGATTGCCGCGCCTCGGGGTGCGGATGCGGAGCCGACGCCGGAAGCGGAGCGCGAATCGTGATCCACTTCTTCCGGCACTATGTGCTGCACAACTTCAACCTGAAGGTGTTGTCGCTGCTGCTGGCGGCTTTTTTGTGGTTCACGATTTCGCGCGATGAGCAGCCCGCGGTGGTGGCAATCCGGGTGCCGATTGAGTTTCAGCATTTGCCGGGAGATCTGGAAATCAGCTCGCAAACTATCCCCGAGGCGCAAATCCGGGTTCTGGGGCCGGAGCGGCTGGTTGGGCAACTGCGATCCACCGACGTCCGCGCTGAGGTCGATGCTGCCGGCGCCCAGCCGGGCGAGCGCACGTTTGATTTGACGGCGGAACAAATACGCACTCCAAAAGGCCTGACGGTCGAGCAAGTGCTCCCCGGGCAGGTCCATCTGAGCTTCGACACCCGCATGACGCGAGAAGTAGAGATCCACCCGCGGGTAACGGGAAACTTTGTGGCGGGCGACCAAATTGCGAAACTGCTGGTGGATCCAGAGCGGATTACGATCAGCGGTCCGCGACATGACGTGGAGAAGGTAGACGCTGCGACGACTGACCCCGTTGATGCATCAGGCACTCGGATCCAGGCCACATTTGTGACCGCCGCGTTCGTTTCGGATCCGCTCGTGCAGGTGGTAAATCCGACCCCGGTGCGAGTGACGGTGATCATGGAGAAGGCGAGCCCCGGGCCTGACGGGCATTGACCTAATGGGTGGCCGCTGCACTTCTCATTTCTCATTCCTCGTTTATCATTTCTTCGTTGGACAATCTTCATTGATCGATTCCCGGTCACAACTTTTATGATTGGATCCGTGCCTTTTCTCATGAGCCACAGCCAGCACACAAGGCAATTGTTTGGAACTGACGGCATCCGTGGCGTGGCCGGGGAATTTCCGCTGACGACGCAGAGCACGTATTTGATTGGGCGTGCGCTAGGGCACGATCTGGTTCGAATTGCGACTGGAGCGCGAGCGGTAATTGGCCAGGACACACGCGAGTCGAGCGAATGGATTGCAGACCGAGTAGCGGCGGGATTGGCGTCAGTGGGCGTGGAAGTGCACAGCGCGGGTGTGATCACCACGCCGGGGGTCGCGTTTTTGGCACGGTCGCGGGAGTTTGCAGCGGGCGTGGTGATTTCGGCTTCGCACAATACGTGGACGGATAACTGGATCAAAGTTTTCTCGGGCGACGGATTCAAGCTAACGGACGCGCGCGAGCTGGCGATTGAGAAAGAGATCTTTGCGCTGCTGCAGAATCCGGCGGCGGCGGACGATACAGCGCTGAAGGTCGCGGGGCCGTCTCTGCCGGGAGAAGCTGAGCTGCGGCGGGCGTATATCAAGTCGCTGGCAGGGTGTGTAACGTCTGACTTGAGTAAGTTGCGCGTGCTGGTGGATTGCGCGAACGGAGCCGCCACGGCCGAGGCCCCGGAATTGTTCCGGAGCCTGGGAATTCAGTCAACCTTCACTTGTGTTTCTCCGAACGGGAAGAATATTAACGACGGTTGCGGGGCATTGCATCCGGAGACGCTGGGGAAAGCTGTGGCCGAGGCTCGCGGGAAGTTTGATCTGGGCGTGACCTTTGACGGCGATGCCGATCGTGCCCTATTTTGCGATGCCGCCGGACGCGTTGTGAATGGCGACGGCATATTGCTGCTGACGGCGCTGGATTTGCAGGCGCGAGGGATATTGGCGGGATCGATCCTGGTTGCGACTACGATGTCGAACATGGGGCTGGAGATTGCGCTCAGGAAGGCGGGCATTCGGATGCTGCGCGCGAACGTGGGCGACAAATATGTTCTGGAGGAAATGCTGAAGACCGGTGCGACTCTGGGCGGAGAGCAATCGGGTCACATTATTTTTCGCGATGGCGATGCCACCACCGGCGATGGTTTGCTGACGGCGTTGCGCGTGATGGATGTGATCGTGCGCAGCGGTCGGTCACTGGCGGAATTAGTGGGCGACCTGAAAGTGTTTCCCCAGAAGATTCAGAATGTGCGGGTACGGGAGAAAATTCCGTTTGCGCAGGTGCCCGAGGTGCAGGCCGCGATTGACGCCGCCGAGCGGGAGCTGGATGGGAACGGGCGCGTGGTCGTGCGTTATTCGGGGACGGAAGCGCTGGCGCGGGTGATGGTGGAAGCGGATTCGGAAGAGAAGATGCAGGCGCTGACGGCGGAGATTGCGGAGGAGATTCAGAAGAGGCTGGGAGTGTGACAGACTGGGGAAGGGCACGACCTCGGTGGTGCCTGCCCTGAGCAAACGAAGGGTGCCGAAAACGCCGCAGAAATCGACGCGGCTTTCAGCCGCCGAGGTTTGCTTCGGGCATCGTTCAATCGAATATTACCGCGATCCTCGCCAGCACCTCACCCATAATCGCGTCCGGAATGCTTTCCAGCTTTTTGCCGCCGCGGGCGGCGAGATCGAGAGCGCGGGGCTGATCGCATCGAATGATCCCCGTCGTTTTGGTTCCGACTGCCGTCAGGGGCACGACGAAACCGGCCATGCGCGCGAAATTGCCGCCGCTCGTAAT
>JBAVAV010000812.1:0-9987 GCA_049585895.1 Candidatus Sulfotelmatobacter sp.
TGGTGACGTTCCACTCGCCGCAGCCCGCGCATTGAAAGCCGGCTTCCATGGGAGGATTATCTCGTACCGCAGACAACACCTCGGACGTCAGACCTCGGACCACGGCCATTCCTAACGTAGCGGTCGAGGCCAACCGCATGGTTCACTTGGAACCTCACCTCGGACTCTACAAATCCCTATAATGGCCGGGCTCTCATTTTCGCAGCTGGAGGCCTGATGATTTCGCGGCGGCGGTTTCTGGAAGTTGGTGGTGGGGCAGGAGTTTTGGCGGCGTCTCGTCCGCTGATCGCGGCCACCGTAGCGCAGAAGTCCAGTGATGCGGCACTGCCGCCATCGCTGGCGCGGCTGAAGTCGCGCAAGAGCGAGGCCGCGCCGATCCCACGCGAAGAACGCAGCGCGCGCCAGGAGCATGCCCGCAAATTGATGAGCGAGAACGCGATCGACGCTCTCGTGCTGATGTCCGGTACATCGCTGAACTACTTCACCGGAATTCGCTGGTGGGGCGGCGAGCGCCTGTTCGCATTGGTGCTGCCCGCGAAGAGCGACGCGTTCTATGTCTGTCCGGCGTTTGAGGAAGGCCGCGCCCGCGAACAGATTGCCAACGCGCCCCAGGGCGAACGCGCCGACCTGCGCACCTGGCAGGAAGACGAAAGCCCGTACCGGCTCGTGGCGCAAGGACTTAAGGACCGCGGAGTGGCCACAGGCACACTGGGAATCGAAGAGACTGTGCGCTTCGTCTTCAGCGACGGAATTGCCAAGGCAGCGCCGCAGGTTACGATCGCGAGCGCGACTCCAGTTACAGCCGGATGCCGCATGATCAAGAGCGCAAACGAGATCGCTCTGATGCGGCTGGCGGCGCAGATCACGCTGTCGGCCTACGCGGCGGTTTATCACGCGCTGCGCGAAGGCATGACCCAGCGCCAGGTAGAAGACTTGATTTCAGCGGCTTACGGCCAATTGGGATTTCCCGGCGAAGCCAGCGTGGAAGTGGATGAATACACGGCATATCCGCACGGCTCGACCGCGCCGCAGGCGATCCGCGAGGGTTCGATCGTCATGATCGACGACGGCTGCACGGTGGAGGGATATCAATCGGACATTACGCGGACGTTTGTGTTGGGCCGAGCTCCGGAAAAAGCCGGAGACAAGATGAAAAGAGTCTTTGACATCGTGCATCGGGCGCAATCGGCGGCGCTGGCCGCGGCGCGTCCCGGCGTGGAATGCGGCGCGGTGGATGCGGCCGCGCGTAAGGTAATCACCGATGCCGGCTACGGTCCTGATTACAAATACTTTGCTCATCGTCTGGGGCACGGGATGGGAATGGACGGACATGAATGGCCCTATCTGGTCCGCGGCAATGCAAGCAAACTTCAGGCGAATATGACCACCAGTAATGAGCCGGGCGTCTACATTCGCGGCGAATTCGGCGTCCGTATCGAAGATGACATGCACATCACAGAAAACGGCGCGGAGCTGTTTACGCCGCAGAGTCTGTCGCTGGAGGAGCCGTTTGGAAACGCGTGAGGCGGGGGGCCAAGACATTACCTACGGCACCCCCCCAACCGTTATTTCAACCGAATTGGGCGCGGCGATATCCGACACTAGGTAGCGCAGAACAAATGTTGACTAACCGAGGAACTCGGTTTCGGTCATTAATCGCAGCCACTCGATGTGCTCGGTTGTGAGAATGTGCTCGCTCCAATGAAGCTTCATGAGGACCTCCGAGGCGTCGATGGAAGGCTGACCGTAGCCGGCGGAGATCTGGGAAAGATCGTGTTCTAGAGCTTCCTCCAGCTTCACAAGAGCCTCATAAGCAGCACAGAATCGGCTCTTGTTGCGGGAAAACTCGAAGGACGAACGCAGGGTCCGGACATAGGCGGCGACTACAGGGAAGCAAGCAGCGGCAAGAAGAAAAGCTGCTGCTCTGCTGGGTTTGTCCAGGATCCAGGCGGCGTGCCCTAATGCCGCTAAAACACCCAACAACGACAGGCCTTCCAGGATCTTGAAAATAAAATCCCAACGCTGATTCGTCTTCTTGCGATCATCGAGGTAAGCGCGCTGCGGTATGAGTCGCTTCTCCAGATAATAAGTTACCAGGCGACTCAAGTCCTCCCGGGGAAGCTCTTTCTTCTCGATTTCAAAAGGAACGCGAAGAACATCATGTTCCACAGCGTGATCGAGGCGCTTGATTGTTCCTGGGGGCCACGGTCCCGGTTTGAATGCAAGAACAGGTTTCATTTTACCTTCGAGCCATTGGCGGTCTGCCCACTTCCCGGGACGAACCAGCAGTTGATACTTGATCTGGCGGTAGCATTCCGCCTGATGCCTGCGCGCCAGCCAGCTCGGTTTCTGAATCCACATGATGGTCCAGGACCCAAGCATCGCGACGACGGCTCCAAGTTCAATCTTGACGAGGGTCGGTTCCGGCGGCAGGTTGACATGAAACTCATGAAGATAGTTGCTGCCAAGTTCCAGAATCGCCAGGAGCACGGCGCAGGCGCCAAAAATTGCGGTCGCGATGGCAGAGCTCTCATAAAGCTTGCGGGACTTGGCCGCCGCGCGGTCGACCGGATCGAAGCGGCTAATGATCAACTCGCCGGTGGCTGGGGAAAGCGGTGAAACCGGCCCCCGTGGGTCGTCATGCATGTCGTCAAAGGGTTCGGTCGGCACGAGATAGGGCTTATGAACAGCGTCCGAAGTCTGCTTGGCGAGATTGGCTCGGCTTGCCATGCTCCACTCTCCAGATTGCAGTTGAGATAGAGAGGCCGATGGAGTCGAGATTTTCCCACTGGTGGCAGGGGAAGTCAAGCCGGGAGACAGTAGCAGCCTCCCGGCGTTCGTATGGAGGTGCAGCCTGCTAGTTCGGAACTACCCGCAGGTTATTCGTCACGGAGAAAATGCCGGGGACGCCGTTGGCGCGGATTCCGGCGGTATTCTTGTCGGAGTCGTTATCGACCACGCCTTCAAGTGTGACATGACCATTCTTCACGATGATACGGATGGGCTTTTGAACGCCGAGAGCATACTTCTCCAGCGAGGGGAAGCCGTAGATGGCGCGAAAGAGTTGCCGCCGCAGGCCGTCGTCCATGGACGAGGGCGGCAAGACCTCGATTTGATTGTCGACGTGCTCGACACCTTCGATGTGCTTGACGGCATTTTCAGCGTCGGACTTAAGTGAGGGCCGGACAACCTGGCCGAGCAGCGTCACAGTGTCGCCATCCACCTTGTAGGCGATATTGTCGAACACTCCGAACCAGGGAAGCATGAGCAGTTCGTGACGAACTTCTTTGGTGATGCGTTCCTGCGACTTTGCGGAAGTCTGATCACGCTGGGCGTTCATCGTTGGCGCGAGTCCCAGGGTTGCGAATACGAGCCCACAGATGACAACAGGAAACAACTTGGATTTCATAACGTCTCCTTGCGATGCGAAGTCCCTGCGATGAGGGGAAGTGTGCTCCGAAGCTTTAGCAGGCACAAATGTAGACCTGAGTGACTGGCCATCGGCCGTATTTGAATGTGTGCTAAGACGGGATTCACTTTACAATTTCTACCACTAGCTGCAAGTTGATACTCTCGGGATGGTTACGCATCGCGCCTACAGTGTTTGCAGTAGTCCCAATCTCGAATACGGTCAGATGGGCTGGCGCCCTGGAAGCGCGGCACCGTAAATTTGCTTAGTGCAATCAGATACTCTTTGGGAGAGGTTCCACCTTGCCGCATCTGACGCCTCATGACGTGATGACGATGTTCGTGGCGCTGGCCGTGTTGCTGGGTTGCGCCAAGCTGGCGGCAGAGCTGATGCAGAAGATCGGCCAACCCTCCATCCTTGGGGAAATTTCCGTAGGTATTCTTCTGGGGCCGACGGTTCTGGGCCACTACCGTCCCGCTCTCTACGCGGTACTGTTTCCGACCAGCGGGCCCATGCCGATCGTGCTGGACACAGTGACAACCCTGGGCGTGGTTTTTTTTCTGCTTACGGCGGGGCTCGAGATCGACTTGGGCAGCATCTTCCGCCAGGGCAGGCCGGCCTTACTGGTAAGCCTTTTTGGTGTGGCGTTCCCTTTTGCTGCGGGGTTGTCGACTGCGGCAGCCTTCCCGAACTACATGGGAGCTGAGTCTGGAGCGAACACCCTGATCTTCGCGTTGTTTGTGGGCACGGCGCTTTCGATTTCGGCGCTGCCGGTAATCGCGAAAATCCTGATGGACCTCAATTTGCTGCGCACCGATGTGGGAACGGTAATCATGTCGTCGGCTATGTTTGACGACCTGGTGGGATGGATCTTGTTTTCTTTCGTGCTTGGAATGCTGCATCCTCCGGCGGGCGGCAGTCTGGCGGACGGCATGAAGCACACCGTCATTCTGGTGCTGCTGTTTGTGGGACTCATGCTTACCGTGGGGCGATGGCTGATCAATAAGATATTGCCCTTCATTCAGGCGCATACGACCTGGCCGGGTGGCGTGCTGGGCTTCATTTTCACGTTGACCCTGGCTGGGGCGGCATTCACCGAGTACGCCGGCATTCATGCCGTGTTTGGGGCTTTCGTGATTGGCATCGCGATCGGAGAGTCCGGGCACTTGCGCAAGCGCACGTCGGAAAGTATTCACCAGATTGTCACCAACGTGTTTGCGCCGTTCTTTTTCGCGAGTATTGGATTGCGCACCAACTTTGCCGCGAATTTTCCGCTGGGATTGACCGCCACCGTGATTGGCGTGGCTTGCCTGGGAAAACTCGTGGGCGCGGGTTGGGGCGCGCGCCTGGGTGGGATGGACCGGACTTCTTCCCTGGTGATTGGGCTGGCTATGAATGCACGCGGTGCGATGGAGATTATCCTGGGAATACTGGCCTTGCAGGCGGGATTGATTCGGGAACGCATGTTCGTGGCGCTTGTAGTCATGGCGCTGTTTACCTCGCTACTGTCGGCGCCGGCCATTCACTTCCTGGTGCGAAGGAGAAGAACTCTCACCCTGAAAGATGTGGTTACCAGCAAACTCTTTTTGCCCGATCTGGCGGCGAAGACACGCTTAGGTGCACTCAAGGAGTTGTGCGAGGTCGCGGCGGAGGCAGTGAGCAACGCGCCGGAGAGATTCTTCCGGATTATTTCCGAACGCGAACGGATTGCGGCCAGCGGTTGGGAGCATGAACTGGCGATCCCTTCCGCGCGTGTGAATGGATTGCCCAAGCCGCTGGTAGTGGTCGGAAGGAGCGCCGCAGGAATTGATTTTGACGCGCGCGACGGCAAGCCGGCCCGGCTGATCATCATGATTCTGACGGGGGACAACCAGTCGCAGCATGATCTGCTGGGCGACGCCAGCGAGTTGTTCAGCCACAAGGAGGCGGTAGAGGCGGCAGTGAAGGCAACCAGTTTTGTGGAGCTAGTGGCGGCGTTGAACGCTCCGGTGCAGTAAGTGGGTGTTTACTTTCCAGTGATACCAGGCCAATCGTCGGTACGAAACGGGGAAGCAGGCAGGCCATCTTCGCCGAGTCCGTCTTTAGTTTGGCCGTCCCGGTTGAAAAGATTGCAGGACGGACTGTCGGCCCAGGCGTAGCGGACGGCGACCGGGGCGGAGACCGCTGGGTTCGACACAACCACAGTATCCCCTTCGATCTGAGCATCAGCCCAGCGAAATTTTCTGTCAGCGCCCGCGATGGCGAAGCCCTGCAACGGACTCCCGCCGCGGGCTTCGAGGCCGCGGTCCACGTGCGTGAAGCGAATGCGAATCTTATGGCCTTCCACTTGCATGGAATCGTAAAGCGGTCCGGAATATTGCACCCGTTCGCCGTAGGTTGTCCCCAGTGCCCAGAGGGCCAGACGTTCGCCGACTTCGCGCTTGCGATGGGGATGGACGTCTTTGGGGTCGCCGAGATCGATCGTAATTGCCAGGCCAACGCGAGAAAGAGATCTCATGGTGAATAATTCCGCTTCGCGCGTTTCCGCCCAGGCGGATTCGGCAGGCTCGGTCGGAATCGCGCCATGATTGGGCAGTTGCACGACGAGAAAATCCATATCTGGCTGATGCGTGGCCTGACGCCAGCTTTCGATCATCGCCGGTAACAGCTTACGGTATTGATGCCCACGCAGAGCGTTGCTCTCGCCCTGATACCAGATGGCGCCCCGGAAAGAATACGGCGTGAGTGGAGCGATCATGCCCTCGAAGAGGCCGGATGCTGGGAGGGGGGCGTATCCCAGCGGAGTAAGGGCTTCGATATGGAAGCCACTTATAGCGTCTTTCGTAAAAGGGTACACCACGCCCCAACCTTCCTGCGTCAGATCGCGGAACCAGATAGTGACGGGTTGCCAGTCGGCGGAGGCTTTCATTACACCGGCGGAGTAGTTGTCGTAGTCGGTGATCGTAGGTTGATGCAAGCGCAGGCGGAAATCGCCCGTTCCCCGCACCCAAAAGCGCAGTCCCACGTAGGGGCTCAAATCGACCGCAGAGTTGTCGAGGCGCAGGCGAGTGGCCCAGATGGATTGTTGCGTGCCGTCGAGCGTGCCCGCGATGCGGGCGGCGAAGCCGTGGCCACCCCGCCCCGGAGAGACAAGATCGAAGGCGGTGTTGGGCGCGGACAACCATTCGTAGGACGAGTCTCCGCCATAGGTATTCCGCAGGGTACCGCCATCGAAGTTGGCCAGAGGCACGGGCGGAAGTGAACTGGCGGGATCGTAGAGAAGTTCGAAGTCGTCGAACTCAAGATGAAACTCCGCTGCATGGTCGGCGAAGGCTTTTACTTCTGCGCTTTGCGAGGTCCATTCATCCCAGAGGGGCTTGAGTTCGGGTTCGCGCTGCAGGGAAGCGGGAGCAGTCCAGAGTTCGGCCGGTGAGCCGGGCCAGGAACTGTGGATGATGCCAACCGGGACGTGAAGATTCTGGTGCAGGGATCGCGCGAAGAAATAAGCGACTGCGGAAAAATCCTTGGCCGTGTCGGGCGTGCAAATTTGCCAGGCGGCAGGAAGCGTGTCTTCCTGGGGCGTGAGCGCAACTCTCTTCGGCACAGTGAACAGGCGGATTTCAGGAAAGTCGGCCCTGGGAATTTCTTCCGCGGCGCCGATTGCTCCTTGCAGGCCGAAGGTCATATTGGATTGGCCGGAAGCGACCCAGACCTCACCGACGAGGACGTCTTTCACGGTGATTTCTTTTCGTTCCCCATGGACGTGGATGGTGAACGGCCCGCCAGCGGGCATGGCTGGAAGATGGACGCTCCAGCGGCCGCTGGAGTCGGCGCTAGTAGAAGCTGAATTGGCGGCGAGGTCGATCACGATTTTTTCGCCCGCGTCCGCTTTGCCCCAAAGATGAATGGGGCGGGATTGCTGCAAAACCATGTGATCGCTGAGGAGATTGGGGAGCGTGGGATCGGCCAGGCAGAGGGCGGGAATCGCGAAAATCGCGACGCAGACCAGCGGCGTACGCAGAGCGCAGCGGACAAGACGATGCCTAGCGGAAAGCTCGTGACGTTTCATTTCGCTTTTTCCTTGGGACGACATTGTTCCCCTGATGCCGAGAGTTCTTGAGCATCAACCAGTTTGAAAGAATTCCAGTGTAAGACGGGGGTTCGAACTGAGCAAACGTATGTCCGCGCAATTGCCCAGGACATGATCGGCGCCAGCCGCCCGCAACTCCGCGCCAGCAACGGTGCTCGGGAAGGCAATGACGCAGGAACCGGCAGATTTCCCAGACTCGATTCCAGCGGGAGCATCTTCGATCACTACACAGTCTTGGGCCGGAAAGCCAAGAATGGCTGCCGCCTTCTGGTAAGGCTCGGGATGCGGCTTGCCATTCGTGACGTCGCTCGAAGTGATTAGCCACGGCGGAATCGGCAGGCCGGCGGCGCGCAGGCGCACTTCGGCCAACGGACGCGTGCACGAAGTAACAATGGTCCACCGATCGGATGGCAGGCTGGCGAGCAGATGGAGCGAACCCGGCAGCGGAGCCACCCCTTCAAGGTCCTCCATCTCGCGGCGTTCAACTTCTCGGTTCTCGGCCTCGTGGTCGCCATTGGGCAAGTATTCCCGGACCGTTGTGAGGCTGGGCCGGCCCTGGGCGCGGGTGGCGACTTCCTCCGGTGGGAATCCGTGTTCGACGGCCCAGCGCCGCCACACGCGCTCTACAGCGGGGGTAGAGTTAATGAGTACGCCATCCATGTCAAACAGGAGCGCGCTGCAGTGGACTTGAGTCACAGTTCTCGATAATAGCGGCATTATGAACGCGACTTCTATGCCGATATGCCGGTGATGCTGCTGAGCTTCGCCTGCCAGAATCCCGTGGCGGGGGCCTTGCTTCGATGTCCCAGATTTGCGACTGCGATATTCAGCTACTTTTCTTCGATGATGGCGAGGTCCCAGGGTTTCAATGTTAGCTGCTGCGAGTGCGCGATGGTGGTTTGGGTCAGCAAGTCTGAGCCCGGCGCGTAAGCGTACGCAAACGTCTGCGGGCTGCTTGAATAGTTCAAGAAATAGTGCAGCACTTTGTTGTTGTGGTTGACGCCGTGCTTTACGCGCACCGGCGAGGGCAGGGATTGATCCGGCCCGGCAAGTCCGGCAGATTGCAGTTCATCGGCGAGTAACTTTTCCTGGAGCGTGTCACTGAGTACGGTGCCTTCGTAGGTCAGCGTTCCTTTGCCGAAGTGGTTGCGCGTGATGGCGGGGTATTTGGCAAAGAATGGATGATCGTAGTACGCGAGAGACTGCGCGGTTTCTGGGATGAGCATCTCGGCCCAGTCCGAGACCGTGTTGCCGTCACCGGCGTGGAAAGGATCGTCTTTAAGCGCCAGCGGATGCTTCAAACTTGAAAATTCCTGATAGTGAAATCCGGCGGCTTCACGCAGCGGGCCGGGCATCATAGTCCAGCGGACGGTGTCGTACTCATTGGTGAACCCACTCTTGAAGGCCATGACGAGATGGCCGCCGGTCTTCACGTAGTCAGAAAGCTTGTTGAGCGTGGCATCACTGGCTACATAAAGCGGCGGCACGAGAAGAATCTTGTAGTTCCCTAAATTCGTGCTCTCGGGGAAAACGAAATCCACCCCTACGTTAGCTTCGTACAGCGTGCGATAAAACTGTTTGAGGATCGAAGTATAGTTCACGTGCTCGCTGAATTTCATGAACTCGATGCCGTAGTAGGAGTCATCGCTGTAGAGAATGGCTACCCGATTGGCGCGCTTGAAATCGACAATCTCCGGGCCGATTCTCTGCAGTTCATGCGCGGTGCGGCTGACTTCGGCGTAGGCGCGGCCCGGTTCGAGGTCGTGCCCTAGAACCCCCTTCCAGTAGGTTTCCTGGCCGTAATGAAGCGAGTGCCAGTGCCAGTACTCGACCATGTTGGCGCCGGAAGAAACGTGGGTATAAACGTCGAGGCGAAGCTGGCCGTCATAGGGAGGGAACTGTTCCTTGGAATCCCAGCCGATGGCTTCGGCGTTGGTTTCGGTGACCAGGTAGTTGGTGTGCTTGAGGGAGCGCGCGTAGTCGCCGACGCGCGAGGAGTCTTCGCCGTCGAAATCTTCCTGCGTTCCGTGGTATGGATTGACCGCGACAATATCGAGCGAGCGGGCGATGTCGCTCTCATTGACTTCCGGGCGCGGCGGGCCCGCGAAATCGTGGGTGATGAACTGCTCAGGATGTTTGTACTGGTTCACGATTGCGGCCTGCCAGGCGAGAAAGTCGGTCGTCAGCCACTGCGAGTAGCGCTCCCATTCGAGCTTCCAGCCGGGGTTGAGGATGCCGTCGCGCGGAGGTAGCTCGGAAAAACTGTTAAGACGCTGGCCCCAATAGTTTAGGCCCCAGTCTTTATTCAATTCGTCGGGAGTTCTGAACTTCTCTTGCAGATATCTGGCGAAGCCGGACTGCACGTCCTGATTGGCGGCGCCGGAAGACGAAGTTTCGTTGTCGATCTGGTAGCCGATGACGGCGGGATTGTTTTTGTAGTGTTCGAGGATCTTGCGGATGACGCGCTCGCAATAGAAGCGATAGGTGGGGTTCGAGAGGTCCGTGTTCT
>JBAVAV010000813.1:0-3877 GCA_049585895.1 Candidatus Sulfotelmatobacter sp.
CGTCACTGCCGAACTGCAGGGACCGGCTGCCAACCTGCGGCCGGGAATGACTGCCAACATTCGCTTGAAAAACCCTCAATGAATCTTGCCGAGGTCCTCAACGTCGCGCTTCCCGAGCTGCCCGCCCGCAGGATCGGCAAGAGTTTCCCCCGCCTCCATCCCAAGTTGATCGCGCGCGAGCAAGTTGAGAACGGGATCCCGACCGTGGTCGCGATGATTCCCGGCGGGAATCATATTCTGCGGTTTAGTCCCGAGCAGTGGCAGATGCTGCAACTATTTGACGGAATCCGATCCTACAGCGATATCTCCGCGATCGTCCAGGAGCAGACTGGGATCGAGCTTGACGAAGTACAACTGCGCGAATTCGCCGAGCCTCTCGACGAGGCGGGAATCTGGTACAAGACGGCTTTGCAACAAAATGTCACGGCCACCGAGAAATTAAGGGACAAGCGCCAGCGTCGCAAGAAGAAGATCGATGTGTCCTTTATGAGGCTCTCGGCATGGGACCCCGACGCTTACCTTACTCAGCTGAACAAGGCTTTGAGTTTTATTTACACGAAGTGGTTCGGGTTTCTGACGTTGGGGAGTTTCGCCCTCATGGTTGTCATCTTCGTGAGTGGGTGGAGCGAAATATGGCGCGACACGATGCAGTACTACACCTTCACCGATAAATCGGCAGCCGATCTGGCGGAGTTCTGGTTGCTGTTCTGCGGGCTGGGATTCTTCCACGAGTCGGCGCATGGACTCACCTGCAAGCATTACGGAGGTGAAGTTCATCAGATGGGCTTCATGCTGATTTATCTGTCGCCTTGCTTCAGCGTGGATGTCAGCGAAGTGTATGTGTATGGCGGCAAGTGGCAGCGGGTTGTCACCATTCTTGCGGGAATCTGGGTCGAGCTTATGTTTTGTTCCGTGGCCAGTATCGTATGGTGGGGAACACCCGCGGGCAGCGCCGTACACGACTTCGCCTACAGGGTCATGATGATTACGGGAGTGGCTGTGGTGCTCATGAACTTGAATCCACTGATCAAGTTGGATGGTTATTATCTCTTTGGCGAGTTGGTCGGCGTGCCCGCGATGAAGGAGAGCTCAACCGAATATCTTTCGAGCTGGGTAAAGCATAACGTGTTTCGGCTGCCGGTTGAGGTTCCACACCTGCGCCCGATGCGCCGGTGGTTGTTCGTGGTTTATGCCGTGCTATCCGGCTTGTACAGCTATGCTCTGTTATATGCAGTGGTGCGCTTCGCCTATAACGTATTCTCTCACTTTAGTCCGGCATGGGCTTTCGTACCCGCACTCTTGTTGGCATTCCTGATTTTCCGAGGGCGGCTGCGCTCAGCCGTCAGATTTATGAAGGACTTCTACTTGGACAAGCGGCAAAGTCAGTTGGGGTGGTGGACCTGGCCCCGCAAGGCTGTAGCCGGGGCCATAATCCTTTTGGCGCTAATTGCTCCAGTGTGGCGCGAGAGCGTTGGTGGCCGCTTTATCCTCGCACCTGGCCAGAGCGCGGTGATACGTGCCAGCGTGCCAGGGCAGATCACAGAGGTCCTGGTAGACGAAGGGATGCCGGTGCCGGCTGGAACTCCATTGTTCCGGCTGCGCAATGTTCGGCTCGAGGCCAAGGCTGATGACGCTCGCTCCAGTCTCCTCACTTCGGAGGCCAAAGCCCGCGAGGCGCAAGTGAATTACTCGAATCTAGGAGTCGCGCGAGCCGAGCATGCGTCCGAGGCTGGGCGTTATCGCTCTTTTTCCGAACAGATCGCCGCCCTCCAGGTCGCAAGTCCAATTTCGGGCATCGTGGCGACACCAAGAATCAGGGACTGGCTGGGTTCGTTCGTTCAGGAAGGAACCGTTCTCGCCGAGGTGGATGACTTCAGGACTCTTCAGGCGCGAATTTTCATTCCCGAATTCGAGATCCAGAGAATTCGACTCGGCGCTCCAGCGTCCCTAAAGCTGGAGTCTTTGTTTCAGCCCATTCGAGGCGAGGTACTTTCGATCGCGCCCGCTTCGTCTGAGCTTGCCTCCGGCGTGGACCAGGACGCGAAATACAAAGGGATCGCTCCGCCGAGCTATTACGTGGCAACCGTTCTGCTTTCCAACTCCACCGGTTCATTGCGCCCCGGGATGTCCGGAAAGGCGAAGATCCGCGTTACGCGGTATAGCATTGCCGGGTTCGCATGGAGGAATATCCGCGAGTTTATCCAGCGCAAGCTCTGGTGAGAATGTACGGTACAAACGAGAAAGGGACTGCATCAACGCAATCCCTTTTTCATGGCTCGCTGACCTGCCTGTAAGAACGCAGCGAACCCAGGCAGGCTCGTTTAAGACCTAGCGAATATGCTTGGCTAGGTCGACCCTCTTGGCCAGATCGACCCTCTTGGCCAGATCGACGCGCTTCGCTAGATCGACGCGCTTCGCTAGATCGACGCGCTTGGCCAGATCGACGCGCTTGGCCAGATCGACGCGCTTGGCCAAATCGACACGCTTGGCCAAATCGACACGCTTGGCCAGATCGACACGCTTGGCCAGATCGACACGCTTGGCTAGGTCGACACGCTTGGCTAGGTCGACACGCTTGGCTAGATTCGCTGCCGGGACAGCACTCGTGGTTCCCGCCCTTTTCGCATTTGTCGCAACGATGGCCTTCTTGGCCGCTGTCATATTGCCGATCAAAGACTTCTTTTGAATCGCCATTTCCATCTCTCCTCGTTTTTGACTTCGTTCATCCTGCTCGGCTGTTTATATAGCAGGTCCAGTGCCAAATCGTGGCAGTTCGCATTTGCCGGCCAAAACATACATTCCCGTCAGACACTTAGCAGTTATTCCAGAAAAAATCCGGGAACCGAATCCGGAGGCGATCTTAAGAATGTATTAAATATTTATCCATCGTGAATTAATTATTTATCCACACTAGGCTGCGGGACCAATCCCTTCAATCTTTCCCAATGCGATACTTGCGGCAGAGGTAGTGCATTTTCTGCTTATCGACCTGCAACAGCCGCGCCGCCCCGATCTTGCTCCCCCCCGAGCGCCGTAGCGCCGCCGTCAAATAGGCAACCTCGATCTTCGCAATCTCCTGATCGAAGTTCACTCCTGCTTCGGGAATTAGCATAGACTCCTGGCTGGTCGTACTGTTGTACAGCAACCGCTGCGGCAGGTGTTGCACCTTCACCACCGGTCCGTCCACCATGAGCACAAGACGCTGCACCAGGTTTTGTAGCTCCCGCACATTTCCCGGCCACTCGTCCTCCTCCAGAATCTGCATGACTTCCGGCTCCAAACGCTTCAAAGCAACGTTGTTAGAGCCACAATAGAAGCGCAGGAAATGGTCCAGCAACAGGGGAACGTCCCCAGGCCGGTCCCGCAGCGCCGGCAGCACAATAGGCACCACATTGATGCGGTAATAAAGATCTTCGCGGAAACGCCCGGTGTGGACCAGTTCCTCCAGATCCTCATGGGTGGCAGCGATTAGCCGAAAGTCGATCTTCTTCGCGCTCTGTCCGCCGATCCGGGTCACGGCCCGGTCTTCCAGCACCCGCAGCAACTTGGACTGCAGCGCCAGACCCAGAGTCGCGATTTCATCCAGCAGCAGCGTGCCGGTGTGTGCCAGTTCGATATGACCGGCACGTGCCGTCCGTGCGTCGGTAAAGGCGCCCTTTTCGTGTCCGAACAGCTCGGTCTCGATCAGGTTCTCTGGTAACGCAGCGCAGTTGAGACTGATGAAAGGTTTTTGTGCGCGCCGCCCTAGCGCGACAATCGCCCGCGCCACCAGTTCCTTCCCGGTTCCGCTCTCCCCGCGGATCAGCACCGTGCTGGAGCTCTCGGCAACCCTCCGGATGGCGTCGTACACGCGCCTCATAGGTTCGCTGCCCCCGAT
>JBAVAV010000814.1:0-1684 GCA_049585895.1 Candidatus Sulfotelmatobacter sp.
TGTCTACACCGTTCGGATAGCGCTTCAGGGTCAATGGCCGTCCTGTGAGATGCGGCACCAGGACAGGGGCGATGCGGGCATAGTAGTCGATGACCTGCCCCTTGGTGAAACCGGTCGCGGGATATAAAACTTTGTCCAGATTGGACAACTTCAGTTGCCTGCCTTGAATTTCCACCACCGGTTCCTTGCTCACGCTGCCTCACTTTGTTTTTCCGGTTTGATGCTGCCCCCGTGGAACGAACGATCGCCGTTTAGTATAGTGGCCCTCCCTGGGTGGCGGGCGTCTCGTGTTTGATGCCGGCTTTTCCGGCATGGAGATGACTAAATGTCCAGTTCACGCCGTGAATTCTTACATGGGCTCGGATCGCTGGGCGCGCTGGCGTTTTTCAGGCTGGAGCGTACGGAACCGGATCTCATTCTTTATAACGGCAATTTTTGGACGGTGAACGCCGGCCAGCCGCGGGCCCAGGCGGTGGCGATCTCGGATGGACGATTTCTGGCCGTGGGCTCGAATGAGGATGTGCTGGCCTTGGCCATCGGCACGGCAAAGAAAATCGATCTCGGAGGTAATACCGTTTTACCCGGCGTCATTGATGCACACAGCCATCCCGCCGAAGCTGGCCTTAATCATCTGCGGATGGTGGATTGCGACCTGCGATCGATTGCCGAGATTCTTTCCGCCTTGCGAAAACGCGCTGCCGGGACTCCGTCTGGCGAGTGGGTGCTGGGCTTCAAATACGACGATACCAAGACATCGGACGGTCGGCCTCTCGCGCTCGCCGATCTCGATGGCGCAGTGCCGGATCATCCCGTCTTCGTGGAACACCGGGGCGGGCACACAGCGTGGGTAAACTCGCTCGCCATGAAGATGGTGAAGGTGGACGACCGCACGCCTGATCCGCCGGGTGGCAAATACGATCACGACCCGGTTACGGGGCGCTTGACCGGGCACATCCGGGAGAATGCCAAAACTGGCTTCCAGGAACTTATCCCTTCCAACTTCACTCGCGCCGACCGGCGGGAGGGCGTAAAACTGATCTCCAAGATGATGACGCGCAGCGGGGTCACTTCCGTGGGCGACGCCTTCGGCTCGCCCGATGATTTGACGGCGTATCAGGAGGCCCGCGATGCCGGAGAGCTTTCGTTCCGCGTGTATTGCCTGATCGGATTTCAGTTTATCGACCAGATGCTGGCGGCGGGCATACGCACCGGTTTGGGAGACGAATGGGTGCGAGTGGGCGCGATGAAAATGATTTGCGATGGCTCCATTTCCGAGCGCACGGCGCGGCTTTCCCAACCCTACATTGGCCGTCCGGATGATTTTGGCATTCTGGTAGCAGGCGAAGACCAGCTTTACCCGGTCGCGCGCAAAGCTCACGCAGCGGGCTGGCAACTGGCAACCCATGCCAATGGCGACGTGGCAATTGATACCGTCCTGCGAGTGTACCAACGCCTGCAGCGCGAACTGCCTCGCCGTGATCCGCGTTTCCGCCTGGAGCACTGCACCGTGGTCAACGACTCGCTCATTCAGCGGATCAAGGCCTTGGGCGCGATTCCTACGCCATTCTCAACCTATGCCTACTATCACGGCGAGAAAATGAAAGAGTATGGCGCGGAGCGTGTGAATCACATGTTCGCTCTGAGAAGTTTTATCGATGCCGGCATCCGGCCGACGCAAGCCTCT
>JBAVAV010000815.1:0-6074 GCA_049585895.1 Candidatus Sulfotelmatobacter sp.
CGTCTACACCGCAGTTCGCCGAATCCATCTGCAGCAACTTGCCGGTCTGGTAAGGCCTTGGCTCCCTGGCGAAGGCAATCGAAGCGAGAACCAGAACACTCAAAACGATTTTGGAACGCATGGTCAGTCCCCCCGGAAATGGAAGCAATCTGCCGCGGAGGCGCGTGAAAACAACACGCTGGCCGCAACAAGATCAGTATTGTTCTATGCTCAGGGAAGAGCCGACAGGTCACGCAGGTAATGGCCCTGAAATGACCCTTGGGACGTGTCCTAGCGTGTGACGACTTCCTCTAGAGCGGCAAAAAACGCGGGGTAGGAGATGGCAGCCGATTCCGCTCCGCGAATCAGTGTTTCGCCCTCCGCTCTCAAGGCGGCGATACTGAAGGCCATGGCGATGCGGTGGTCGCCGAATGAATTCAACGTTGTGCCTCGCAGAACTTGCCCGCCGGGGATACGCAATCCGTCTTCCCGCTCTTCGACTTGCGCCTGCATCAAACGCAGGTTCGTCGCAATCGCTGCGATGCGGTCCGATTCTTTGACGCGTAATTCCTTCGCGTCGCGCACCTCGATTCCCTGCTCGGTATAAGGCGCGATCGCCGCCAGCACAGGGATCTCGTCGATCAGCGCCGCTGCGTCGGCACCCGCAATAAGAGCGCCCTTCATCCCGCCGCCTCCGACCTGCAGCGTGCCCACCATTTCGCCGTGAACCTCGTCGAGTTGGGTCACGGAAATGCGCAAGCCGATCTGCATAAGAATGTCGAGCAGGCGTGCCCGCGTGGGATTCATCAGCAGATTCGGAATCGTGAGCTGTGAGCCGGGAAACAGGGCAGCCGCACAGAGGAAAAACGCCGCACTGGAAATATCCCCCGGGATTCGACCATCGATTCCGTGCAGCCGCTGCCCGCCGCGAATGCGAACTCCGTTTCGCTGGCGCTCCAGTTGCGCTCCGAAGGCTCGCAGCGCAACCTCGCCGTGGTCGCGCGTTCGCACCGGTTCTTCGATGCAAGTCTCGCCATCGGCCAGCAGTCCTGCGAACAGGAGGCAAGTCTTCACCTGCGCGCTCGCGATCGGTATTTTGTAGTCGATGGCTTTGAGTTTGGTTCCCGCAATGCGCAGCGGCGGTCGTCCGGTCTGCGAAGAGATTTTCGCGCCCATGGCCGTAAGCGGTGTGATCACTCGCTCCATGGGCCGGCGCGAGAGCGAATCGTCTCCGGTCAACTCGCTCCTGAATTCCTGTCCCGCAACGATGCCGCTTAACATGCGCATCGTCGAGCCGGAGTTGCCGCAGTCGAGCGCAGCATCGGAAGGGGAAAGAGTTGATCCCCTTCCCTGTACTTCGACGACGTTACCGGAGCCCTGTTGTTCTTTGCGTTCCCACTTCACGCCGAGAGAACGCAGGCAATCGAGCGTGCTGGCGCAGTCGGCCCCAGTGGAATAATTCTCCAACCGGGAAGGTCCTTCTGCGATCGCCGCCAGCATGGCGTAGCGGTGCGAGATGGACTTGTCCCCAGGCAACATCACGCTGCCGCGCACGTTGCGCGCCGGGCGCACGATTACGTCAGGCTCTCGCTGCATCTTGGGACCAATATAACGGAAACCGCGCAGAGGATTGCCCGGTGGGATTGTGGGTTCTAGATTGTAAATTTATTGATCGTTGATTTTGAGCTCGACTGAGCAACCCTTGTTCGGGTGGGACTCTCATTCAACAATTCGTCAAGCCAGCGCCTTGGCCTCAGCCGCCGCCTCTTTCAGAATGTCGGCCGGAACTTCCTTCATGGTCACACCGAACTCGAACATCGGTGTTTCCGTGCCTCGTCCCCAGCGCGCCACTTCCCAGTGCGCGCGTACGGTTTTCACGTCCGCATGCGCCGTCAGATCAAGCAGCATTAGTGATTCGCCGCAATAAAACTTTTGCGGAAAAGCGACTATCGGCTTCGGAGTCCATGTCGCGCCGTCGGCCGAGCCATAGATGCTGACGTCGAGCGACTCCTGCTCGATGATCTTGCTGATGTCCAACGTCAGCAGGAACACAGGATTGCCCGCGCCGCCGACGTCCACGACGGGGCCGTCGCCCTTGGCAGTGACAGTGGTTTTCCCGGGAACCAGAAAAGTTTCAATCATGGCGAAAGAATTCTAACAAAGGTACGATGCCGGCGGTCACTGATACCACTGATCAGTAGCCTCCGGCCACTGGGTCTAAAAACTGACGCAGCAGCTTGCCCGCTTCCTCGGGCCTCTCCCAGGAAGAATAGTGTCCGGCCTTCGGGATGATCCTAAGCTGACTGCCGGAGATGTGCTGGCGCATCAGTTCAGCTTCGCTGATTCCGGTGAGGATATCCTCCTCTCCGGTCACGAGCAGCGTAGGGACGTTGATAGTCTTCAATGTCTCTACCGAATCTGGACGCTCCGCCATCCCGCGCTGCACCTGAGCTACATCCTCGGCAGACATTTTGCGCATCATGCGCAGCGCACTGTCGACTAGATCCGGTCGCATTTCGCGTGTGGTCTTGCCCAGCAGCCGCGGAATCATGCTCTCGAAAAATGGCCCGGTGCCGCGATCGAGAACATCGTTGGCAGCTTGCAGGCGCGCGGCGCGGGCTTCCGCTGCGTCCGCGGGCGCCTTGGTGTTGCAGAGTCCGAGAGCGGCCACGCGGCCGCGATGCCTGCGCCAGAATTCGAACAAGGCATATCCGCCAATGGAAACGCCAACCAGCGGGGCGCGGCCGATATCGGCATGGTCCATTACGTGAGCGATGTCGGCGGCGTGCTTCTCTACCGTCGCCGGGCCCTCGCCCACACCGGAATCGCCGTGGCCCCGCAGATCGGGCAATACAACTCGGTAGCGGGTGGCTAAAGATTGCGCGACCGGCAACCAGAATTCGTGATTCGCGGGAAACGGATGTAGGAGAACTACAGGCGATCCGTCGCCCAGAACGCGGTAAATGATTTCCACGTCACCGCTCTTGATTTGATGGGAGACCACGGGCTGCATGCCGCTAGCTTACGGATTGGTCACTTGCTGCGTAGCCACCGGCACGGCCACCGGCGCTGCCAGCAGCAGGGGCTCGTCCGGCATCACGATCCAGGCAATGGGATAGGCGAGCAGGCCAATACCGGTCATGAACGACCCGATCAACCACATCAGCCGAACCAGGGTCACGTCGATGTCAAAGTATTCGGCGAAACCGAGGCAGACGCCTGCGATCTTGCGTCCCAGATGCGGCCGCACCAGCCGCTTCCGCGCCACCGACAGGCCTACCCGGATGCCGCAATACGCGCATACCGCCGCGTCGTCCTGAATCATTTTGCCGCAATAGTTGCAGTACATAGCTTCGCCTCTTTAGGACGTCCTCTACTAAGACGTACTCTACACAACAATACGCAATTGTAGTCCGAAAGTTCCGTCTATCTAGCGCGGCGCCTGACCACGGTCCTGAGGACGTTTACCCCCGTGACGGATAGATTCCCTGCATGGCAATGACGAAGTAAACGCTCAGGAACGGCGGTATGTTGTTATGCGGCCCGTTCCCTCCCGTGCTCTGCACGGCCGCGGCATTCATGGGCACATTGGTGGCTGCGGCGGCGTACAGGGGAGGCGCACCTCGGCCTCCGTCGGCTGCCCAAACCGTGTTGGCCGGCACATTTGGGGAAGTCAGCGACCCCCCACCATTCATGCAGGCAACGCCGTGGTTATGGCTGGCCAATTGGGTCGGTTGCAAAGTGACGGTAGGCTCTCCGCCAGTCTCGCCCAAGGTTCGAGGAGTCAAGCCACTGCCGTTCCCAGACCCCATCGGCGCCGATGCCTGAAGATTGGGCAGGGCAAAATTGCTGGTTCCGTTGCCCCCAAAGTATGTGCCGAGCAGCGAAAACAGGGCGGTGTTCTGGGATATGGTCAGCAGTTGACCATTGCACAGCGCCCAGCCAGAAGGCGCGAAGTTGAACCCCACCATCCGGATCTCTCCAAGATATTGATCGGACATAGCAAACCCTCCTGTGGATTCTCGGCTTAGTTCCGCGAGGGAAAATTTCCCGTCAGCGCGATGATGAAATTGACTACCAGGTAAGGTGAACGGTTCTCGTGTCCCTGGCCGCCCCCGCCGAGAGCAATAGCATTGCCCGCCAGCGCCGTGTTGATCGGAGAAGTGGCGTACTGGTTGACTCCAGTGGCCCAGAAATTACCGGACGGGCTGGTTTGCGTAGCGCTGGCACTGCTGGCTGTGGCCGTGTGGGTATGCGCAGGCATCTCCGTCTGCGCCAGGGTGTGCAGTTCCTCTCCGCCCTTTTGACCCCAGGTGTAGTTGGGGTTGTTCGGAAGCGTGCCCACCTCGATGGGCGTGCGCCCGCGAAAATCGGGGAGCAGAAACGTAACTCTCCCATCGCCGCCAAAGGTGGTCCCCAGCAGCGAAAAAAGCGCCTGGTTCTGGCTGATTTGCAGCGTTTGTCCGTCACATGTCGCCCAGCCCTTGGGCGCAAACGAGAATGCCACCATGCGAATCTCGCCAAGATACGGTGTACCCATAGTCTTTTCTCCCAAAACTTAATCGTGCTACTCCGAGTCTCACCCTCGGAGTTTTATCATTGCGACGGATATATTCCGTCCAGCGCAATGATGAAAGAAATCACCTGAAACGGAAGCAGGTTATCGTGCGGCTGATTGCCACCGGTCATTCCTATCGACCCCGCATTCATCGAGCCATTCGCCGAGGTCCCGGGCCCAAACGAATTGTTCTGAATGCTATTGTTTCCCCAGGTAGCGCCCGCGGGACTGCTCACAGCTCCACCTGTGGCACTGCCCAACGCCCCATGCGTGTGTGACGGCAGTTGGGCGCCGATCAGCGTCACCGTCTCCGCCCCGGCCTTTTGGCCAAGAACGTAGCTCTGGAGTCCCGCCCCCTGTCCCTGGTGGACCGGTATGCGGCCCTGTAGATCCGGTAGGGCGAACGTATTGACACCGTCTCCACCATAGGTCGTGCCCAGCAGGCTAAACAAAGCATTGTTTTGCGCGATGCTCTGAAGGGACCCGTCGCAAAACGCCCATCCCGCGATTGCGAAGTTGCCGCCGAACATTCTGATTTCGCCGACATACGGTTGCGCCATGTTTTTCCTCCTGCTACTGAGCCTGACTTTGGACCTGATCCTCAACTTGATCGTGCACTTGGATTAGGCGATTGAATACCGCTTCGTAAAAAGTCCCACTATCGTCACGGCCAATTGGAACCAGAAACAAATCGAAGTCGCCGATGGAATCGTGCTTCATCGGATAGATACGCTGCGGAAACACCTGATTACGATCGCCACGGAAGCGCAGCGAAAACTGCTCCTGCCGTGGCGTGGAATACCCATCTGTGAGTTCGATCAAATCCATGGCATGCGGCTGCAAGCTCTCATCGAGGAGCCAGAACTGCGTGTTGAGATTCTGTTCAAACATGGTTCTAGTGAGATAAATCGCCACAAGCCCCTCCAACACCTGGCTCCGGCTCTGCGGCCGGCTTTTCCCCGCTGCCCGGTGCCTGCAAACCTGGCCGCCAAACCATCTCCCGGTAGATCGGTCCGCGGTTGACCTCGCTGAACCCCAGGCGCTCATACCAAGCCAAAGCCGGATTGAAATGCTCCACGTGCAGGCGCACGGCCTTGGCCGCCTGCGAGGCCTCCTTCATGATCGCCTGCATCAAAGTGGAGCCGATCCCCAGCTTGCGAAACTCGGGCAGAAGGGCAATATCCATCACGTGGATTTCCTCTACTGTCCGGTCAACAATCAACCTTCCCACCGCAATCTCATCGCAACAGATCACCCGGTACTCGGCCTCGGGGCACTGCAGTAAATAGGAGCGGCGCTGCGCCTCGTACTGCATGCGCAGGAAGGCTTCCTGCTGCTCCTGATTCCATCCGGTGAGCCTCATCTCGTCAGATCGAGTACTGGCAAAGGTTTGGTATAGAAAGGATTCATCGGAGGAACCGGCGGTACGAAGAGTGACCAACGAGGAACTTACATTCGACGTGCGGTGGCTTTCGGGTTGCGTAGCTTCAGCTAATCCGTGACGTGATACGAGAGAGCTGTCCTCGAGCATGGTAAG
>JBAVAV010000816.1:0-7244 GCA_049585895.1 Candidatus Sulfotelmatobacter sp.
CTTTCAGGATGAACCGTCCCCGGCGGCAGCGGCCATTTTTCACCCAGCGGCGCCACGGCATACGGAAACAGATCAGAAACGGAAATACCATTGATCGGCTCGGCAGGATGGCCGGCGAACCAGCCGAGAACGTGAGTCTTGTATCCCCGCTGGGTAAGAATGTTCCAGATCGCTTTGACCTTGCGCGACGTGCTGGTGACGGGCCGGACCCCGCCGGTCTGCGGGTCCGGCTCCATGAAGCCGAGAATGCCGTGAATGTCGGGCCGCTTGCCTGAAGCAATGGAATTCCACAGCATCGGAGAAAGAATGGGCCGCAAGGTCGCAAGATTCCCCATCGCGCCATGATTGACGAAATCGTCCAGGGTCGGCATTAAGCCCTGATCGAGAAGAGGATTGATAATTTTCCAGTCCGCGGCGTCCCAGCCGATGAGAAGCACTTTTTTGGCGAGAGGTTCACTCATAGGATGCTGGCTGGCGGTTCCGGGCTGGGAAGACTCATACGGTTTCCGATGATGCGGCCCACGAGTATCCTCCGGGAACACACGCGTGTCAACGTCTTTTGGGCTGCGCTTCTGGGCTGCGCTTCCTACGGGAAAGGTCTCAAGTCCCACCAGACTTTCAACCCTTTCGGCGTCACGCGGCGCGCGCGCGGCGTGAGAGAATAGTCGGCAAGTCAGTTCCTCTTCCATGAGACGCGTCGTCCTAGCCGCAATTCTCCTCGCCTTGGGCTGCACCGGCGCCCTCGCGCAGGGCCCTCTGAACCCGCCCGCCCCAAGTCAGCAGACTCCCGGAGCCATTGCCGGAACCGTGGTCGATGCGGTCACGGGCCAGCCATTGAACGGCGCGCAGGTGTTCCTGAGAGGCATGGGAGGACGGTCCGGCGAACCTGCTTCCACTCGCAGCAATGCCGAAGGACAGTTTGTTCTCGTCGGCGTGAGCCCGGGGCGCTACATGATTTCCGCGACTCACAACGATTATGTCAGCCAGCGGGGATTTGGCAATGGCTCGCGGAGGCGGCTGCTTACGATTACAGCAAGCCAGCGGATTGACGGGTTCATCATCCGGTTGGCTCCCGGCGCCACCATTAGCGGCCGCGTCACCAATAGCCTGGGGAGGCCGGTAGCCAAGGTGTCTGTGCGGGCGATGCGGCGATCTTACAGCAATGGGATGCGAGAGCTTTCCAATGTGGCGAACGTCGAAACCAACGCCGCGGGTGAATACCGGATTCCGGAGTTGCCCCGCGGAGACTACTATCTTCGCGCCACCTATTTGCATCCTCCGCCTCTCAAAGCTGACAGCGATCAGAGTTATGTCCCCCTCTACTATCCGGGCACAAGCGAATTCAGTCGCTCGGCGACGCTGACGACGCGCGAGGGCGAAGAACTCTCGGGCATTGATATCCGCATTGGCCCCGTGCACACAGTTCGGGTAAAGGGCCGGGCGGTGAATGCCCTCAACCCCCAGCCCACCAAGGGCTGTCAAGTTACTCTCACCGTTGTGGAAGGGGAGTTAACGTTTTCCGCTAGCCCTTCTAATACCGGGCCGAGCGGCGCGTTTGAGTTCCGCGGTGTTCCGCCTGGATCCTATGTTCTGTCCGCCGAGCAGCCGCCAGAAAAGCTGCCGGGCAAAACCTTGCGGGGACGAACCGTGGTCGAAATCGGTGATCGCGACGTGGAAGATATCGAAGCCGTGGTAGGTCCGGGAATGGATATCGGCGGGCGGGTACACGTAGAAGGCAGCGCCAGCGTGGAATTGAACCATCTGGTTGTTCAACTCTCGCCCCGAGATTCCTCCGTTGGCGGCAGCACCGACCCCAGCCAGTTGGATGCCTCGGTGAAGAGCGATGGCAGCTTTCTGTTCAGTGAGATCGCCGAGGGAAATTACGGCGTGAACGTGTTTCCGATCCCTTCCGGGTATTATGTGAAAGCCAATCCCGCGAACCTGCTCGAAGCCGGCATCACGGTGGGACGCGGTTTATCGGCTGCTTTGGACTTCACGCTCAGTCCGGGTCTGGCGGTGGTGGAAGGCACTGTAACTCAGGGTAGCGAAGCCCGTTCCGGAATCCCTGTGGTGCTCGTGCCCGACGGCGCCCGCCGCTCCTATCCTCGTTACTACAGGCAGGCGGTTACCGATCAGTCCGGCCGATTCGCTTTGCGCGCAGTTCCTCCGGGAGATTATAAGCTCTTCGCGGCGAATGATATCGGTATTGCCTATTTCATGAATTCTGATCCCTCAACTTCGTATGAAGATCAGGGCAAGGCGGTGCATCTGGAAGAAGGAGCCCACGCCGAGATTCAGTTGGAAGAGGTCGCGAACGATTGAATTCAGGGGCAGTAGGCAGTGGCAAGTGAACAGCGTATCCTTTCGAGAAACACGGACCAACTCCTCGCCTTCATCCAGGCGCATCGGCATTCCCTTCGCCGCGTCTCACTGCCCACTGGCCACTGAGCCCTGACCACTGCTATATTCCCTTCCTCGGAGGTCTCATGCCCCGGATTGTCCGCTGCGCCCTGATTCAAGCCAGCAACGCGATCAGCACTGAGCGTCCGCTTGCCCAGATCAGGAAGGCGATGATTGATAAGCATTTGAAACTGATCGCACAGGCCGCGAAGAAGAAGACACAGATTCTGTGCTTGCAAGAACTGTTTTACGGTCCTTATTTCTGTGCCGAACAGAATGCCCGCTGGTATGAGTTGACTGAACGTGTGCCGGATGGTCCCACTACCAAGCTGATGCAGGAAATTGCGGCCAAGCATCGCATGGTGATGGTCGTTCCGGTTTACGAGGAGCAGATGCCCGGAGTGTATTTCAATACCGCCGCAGTGATCGACGCCGACGGCCGCTATCTCGGGAAATATCGCAAGCACCACATTCCGCACTGTCATCCCGGATTTTGGGAAAAGTTTTATTTCACGCCCGGCGATCTCGGCTATCCCGTGTTCGATACGAAATATGCGCGGGTCGGAGTCTACATTTGTTACGACCGCCATTTCCCGGAGGGCGCGCGCATTCTAGGGTTGAACGGCGCCGAGATCGTCTTCAATCCTTCCGCTACAGTGGCCGGCCTCTCGGAATATTTATGGGAACTGGAGCAGCCCGCCCATGCCGTGGCCAACGGATATTTCGTCGGCGCGGTCAACCGTGTAGGCACGGAAAAACCCTGGAACATCGGAGAATTTTACGGCAAGAGCTATTTCTGCACTCCGCGGGGCAAGATTATCGCCCAGGCCAGCCGTAATAAGGACGAAGTGGTCGTAGCCGATCTCGATCTGGAGATGATCACGGAGGTGCGTCGCGTCTGGCAATTCTTCCGCGACCGGCGCCCTGAAAGCTACGGCCCGATCACTGCACAGACCGGAAAAGCAGCCGCAGTGGACTGAACGCAACAGAATGAGGACAGTCTTGACTGGCCCGTGAACGGTTTTGGAAATCGCACGGACACCCTAGCCGCGAAGCGGCTTAAGAACGCAGCCTACGGCGCAAGCCGTGGGTAAAAGAGTGGAGCAAGAGCTAGCCCCGAAGGGGCGAAAGAAGGCACACCTCGAGAGGACTGACATTTTCCCGCACGCACGTCCCAATTCTGACACCGATCACCAATGACGATTCCGCAAACGTCAAGCCTTATATCCCGCATCGAATCCAGCCCCCTCTACAATTCCGATCTCGCACCCGTTCGCTCCGACCGGCGAACCTGGGGCACCTACAACTTTGCGGCGCTGTGGATTTCGATGTCGGTCAACATCCTGACCTACATGCTGGCGGCCAGCCTGATTCAAGGCGGCATGAACTGGAAGCAGGCGGTGCTGACGATTTTCATCGGCAACCTGATCGTGCTGGGACCCATGCTGCTGAATTCGCATCCCGGAGCGAAGTACGGAATCCCGTTTCCCGTGCTGGCTCGCGCGTCGTTCGGCGTCCTGGGCGCGAATGTCGCAGCGGTTTTGCGCGCGCTCGTTGCCTGCGGATGGTTTGGCATTCAGACCTGGATCGGCGGCGAAGCGGTCAGCACGCTGCTGGCAACGCTTGTGCCGGCGTGGAAGAACTTCGCCTATGGCACGCCGGTTTGCTTCTTTCTTTTCTGGTTGATCAATCTAGCGGTGATTCTCAAGGGCATCGAATACATCCGCATTCTGCAAGGGATCAGCGCCCCCGTGCTGTTGGGCGTTGGCCTGCTGCTTTTAGTCTGGGCGTATCACACTGCGGGAGGCTTCGGCCCCATGCTCGCGGTGCCGTCGCGCTTCACCAGCTTTCCTGAGTTCCTGAAGTTCCTGATTCCGGCGCTCAACGGCACCGTGGGATTCTGGGCAACGGTCTCATTGAATATCCCGGACTTCACCCGCTTCGCCCGCAACCAGCGCGAACAAATGATCGGTCAGGCGCTCGCCCTGCCTACGACCATGACTCTTTACGCTTTCGTTGGCATCGCAGTGACTTCGGCTACTGTGGTGATCTACGGCACTGCGATCTGGGATCCTGTGCAACTGCTCAGCCGGTTTCATTCGCCCGTTGCGGTGGTGATATCGCTGGTGGCGATTCTGCTGGCCACTCTGAATGTGAATATAGGTGCGAACGTGGTATCGCCCGCGAATGACTTCTCGAATCTGTGGCCGCGACGCATCAGCTTCCGGACTGGCGGCGTGATCACATGTTTCATGGGAATCGCGCTGATGCCGTGGAAGCTGCTCGCCGACTACAACACATTCATTTTCGGCTGGCTGGGCGGTTACGCGGCGTTTCTCGGACCGGTCGCCGGCATCATGATCTGCGATTACTTCGTAGTGCGCAAACGCACGCTGCAGGTCGACGATCTGTACCTTCGCGGAGGAATCTACGAATATTGGCGGGGCTTCAACTGGCGTGCGGTGATGGCGCTGGCGCTCGGCGCGGGAACGGCCCTGGCAGGCCTGGCAAGTCCTTCGCTCCGCACTCTCTACGACTATTCCTGGTTCGTCGGCTTCGCGATTTCTTTCGCCACCTACTACGCGATGATGATGATCTTCCAGCGGCCGGATCTACCTGCGTTGGAAAAAGCATCGTGACTCCAGAAAGGCTCGGGCGAAGACGCGGACAGAACTACCAAACCCTAGCCGCGGAGCGGCGGCATATCTTAGCCCAGGACATAAGTCCTGGGAGAGCATCGGAAAAATGGAACCGAGTCCCCCGTTCCGTACGGAACGTTTTTGTAAAGTTACGGCGTCTTCCGAAACTCCGGCAACACTTCCCGCTGGAATACGTCCAGGTTCTCTTCTTCGTCTCCGCACATCAAATAAATATTGAACTGGGTAACGCCCGCGCGGGCCAATGCCCGAAGCTTTTCCCGGTGAGCCTCAGCCGGACCGACCAGGCAGAAACGATCCACTACTTCGTCGGAGACGAAATTCGCATTGTCGCTTTCGACTTCGCAATGATGCTGGTAGTCGTAGTTTCCGCGGTCCTGCACATAGGAAGTCAGTGCCGGCGGCAAGTCCTCCGGCTTGTACTGCCGGATGAGATCCATGACGTGATTGGAAACCAGCGCCGGAAACCAGCGCACACGTTCGCGCGCTGTCGATAAGTCCTTCGAAACCCAGACAGGCGCGGCAGCCATGACTTCGATTATCTTGGGATCGCGGCCTGCGGCCCGCGCGCCTTCTTTCACGAACCCAAGACACCACGAAATCAAATCGGGATCGGCGAATTGAAGAATGATGCCATCGGCCACGCGGCCCGCCATGTGCAGCACTTTGGGACCGTAGCCCGCGATCCAGACGGGCGGAGAACCTGTTGCCCAACTGATGCGCGTCGGCTGGCCATCATGCTGCACTTCGCGGCCGGCGGTCAGGTCGCGAAACTCTTTCACCGCAGCTTCCAACTGGGACCAACTCACGGGCTTTTTCCCCAGCACGCGCCGCGAGCTGTCGCCGCGGCCAATACCCAATTGCATGCGGCCGCCTGAAATCAGGTTCAGCGTCGCGAACAAGCTGGCTGTGACCGTGAGATCGCGCGTCGCAGGATTGGTGACGCATGTACCCAGGCGCATGCGCTCCGTGTTCGTGGCCATCAGCGTCAGGAGCGGGAAGGGATCCTTCCACAGGACGTGCGAATCAAACATCCAGCCGTATTCGAACCCCACGGACTCGGCCTGGCGGGTCAACCCGACGATACGCTCAATCGAAATATCGGGCTTAAGAGTGATGCCGAACTTCATAGCGTGCCTTTCGTCGCTTCCACCTTGCGCGAAATAGAGGAACCAAGGTGCGGCAGTTTAGCATAGAATTCCTCTTTCATCCCGAACAGAAACAGAGATTTTTCGATGGCTTTTGACACGATCATCGCGAAGGGCAGTGTGGTGACAGCGAGCGATACCTACGCGGCCGATGTTGCCATCAGCGATGGCAAGATCGCGGCCATCGGACAAGACCTGCCGCGGCAGAACGCGACGAAGGTGCTGGACGCCTCGGGCAAGCTGGTCTTGCCCGGCGGCATCGATGTTCATACGCACTTGGACATGCCTTTTGGCGGCACCACCAGCGCCGACGATTTTGAAACCGGAACCCGCGCCGCGGCATTTGGCGGCACCACTACGCTGATCGACTTCGCCATTCAGTACAAGGGCCAGCCCCTGCGTAAAGCTTTTGAGACGTGGATGGATAAAGCCTCCAGCAAAGCCGTATGCGACTATGCTTTTCATTGCATCGTGACCGACGTGAGCAACGGTCAACTGCCGGAGATGAACGCTCTAGTGGGCGAGGGCGTGACCAGCTTCAAGTTGTTTATGGCTTATCCCGGCGTGTTCATGCTTGACGACGCCAGCATCTTCCGGGCGCTGCAGACGACTTCCAAGAATGGCGCGATGATTTGCATGCACGCCGAGAATGGAAGCGCGATTGACGTCATCGTGCAGCAGGCTTTGGCCGAAGGAAAGAAAGCGCCAAAGTATCACGCACTGACCCGGCCTACGACTGCGGAGGCTGAAGCGGTCTCCCGTGCCATTGCATTGGCAGAAATGGCGGGCGCGCCAATTTACATCGTGCACTTAAGCTGCAATGAGGCTCTGGAAAAAGTCCGCGAGGCCCGCGATCGTGGACTTCCAGTCTATGCGGAAACCTGCCCGCAATATTTGTACCTTTCGATCGAGAACTTTGACGCGCCCGGCTTCGAAGGCGCCAAGTACGTTTTCACGCCGCCGCTCCGCGAGAAATGGCATCAGGAGAAACTTTGGAACGGGCTCAAGTGCGATCACCTGCAAGTCGTTTCCACTGACC
>JBAVAV010000817.1:0-4161 GCA_049585895.1 Candidatus Sulfotelmatobacter sp.
CTTTCAGCCCGTGCTCGCGGGTGATGGAACGGAAGCCATCGGACCAGCGGAGATCGGCGTCGATATTTTCACTGATGACCTGCTGCCGCAAATATGCCGCCATGCCGCAGGGTCCGATATAGGGGAAAATTGGCACTCCGTCCAGCTTGCCGTTGAACTCGACCGGCAAGCTCGGGGCTGACGCAGGACGAATGCGCAACTCCGCATCAATGAATGCCACGGCGCAGTAAGTGCTTTCAGCCTGAGACTCAATGAATCGAGTGAGGGCATGGAGCACTTCCAAGAGCGGACGGCCCGTGGCGATCAGCTCAAGAATTCTGGTTTCACCGCCATCACTATCGGTGCGCCGGAGATAAGCCTGTTCAACAAGACTACCAAGTAATGGATTGGCTACTGTCATCAAGGGACCTCGCCTAGCTGGAATCAAGTTGGAAGCAGGCAGTAAATCGGAGAACGTTGATGGCGTCACAGCGCACTTTTATTCTCGCATACTCGGTAACCGATTGGGACGGTAGCACAGAAAAAGGGGCAAACCATACCGTGTTCCATGTAGAGGAATGGAACGAAAAGCAATTCTCACGATTTGCAGGATAGGTCGGAAGCCTGGGGTTTGACCCTGCTGCGCGGAGTCCTTACACTTAAGGGTGTTCTCCGCCCGGAGCATTCCCAGTCTCGTGGAGGGATTCCTGAATCTACGGTTACGAGGTCCACTGGTGGCGGCCCTGCTGGGACTGCTGGCGCCTTTCTGCACCGCGCAGGACGCGCAGGACGCACACAAGGGGGACGCTCAGAATCAGCCCGCGACTAAGCAGCCGGCGATCAACCAGCCCACGATCACTCTGGATACCAGCGAAACCATCTTTTCCGTCCTGACGGCGCTGAATGCCTGCGGCTATGACGATGACTTGACCATCTCAGACGCAACCCGCGTCAACGTGCGGTTCGAAGTACAGCGCAATCTGAAGGAATCGGACGAGGGGCAGGCCGCTCTGGCCACGTTGTGCGATTTCTACCAGAACCACCTGGCGGGGAAGAGCACGACGCGGAGCCTGTCGCAGTACATCTCGCTGGCGCTGTTCGAGCAAGGTCCGCCGCACTTTCTGCCGCGGGTGAAAGAGGAAGAGATGCCGCCGGACGCGGCCCAAGTTGCGGCCTTCGGGGCGGTGCTGGAACATTTCTACGACAAGGCGGGACTGCACGGAATCTGGGAGCGGCATCGCAACAATTACGCGGCCATGATTGACCGTTATCACGCGCCCCTGGCGAAGATGGTGTTCGATACCGAGATTTACCTGAAGCTGGCTTCCTCGCAATACCTGGGGCGGACGTTCACCATCTACCTGGACTTCATGGGATCGCCCAACGAAACGAATGCGCGGAACTATGGCTCGGACTATGAGGTGGTGGTATTCCCTTCGCCGAGCGGGCCGGAAGCGCTGAAAATGGAGCAGATCCGCCACAGTTACCTGCACTACGTGATGGATGCGCTGGCGGAAAAGCATTACAGCTCGGTCAAGCGGCTGGAACCGCTCTTGCTGTCGGTAAAGCAGGCGCCACTGGAAGAAAGCTTTAAGAGCGACATCTCGCTTTTGGTGACGGAGTGCCTGGTACGGGCGGTAGAGATCCGGACCACAGGGAACAAGCAGACGGCAGAGGCGATGCGCGCCCAGGCGGTGGACGACGCCGTGAAGCAGGGCTACATCCTGACGAGATACTTTTACGGCGCGGTGGCCGCGTTTGAAAAGGATCCAACCGGACTGCGCGGGGCATACAGCGACTTTCTAGATAATATCGACCTAAGGAAAGAGCAGAAAGCGGCGTCAGAGGTGCAGTTTGCGAAGGCGACTTCGCCGGAGTTGCTGCAGTTGTCACGGCCGCAAGAGCGCCTGATGCTGATTACGGCGGAGAAGCGGCTGGCCGCGGGCGATCCCAAAGGAGCGCAGGAATTGGCTCAGCAAGCGCTGGATAAGAAGATCGGCGACCAGGGACGAGCGTTGTTCATTCTGGCGGAGGCGGCAGTCGCAGAGAAGAACATGGAAGGGGCGCGCACCAATTTCCAGAAAACGATTGAGACAACGAAAGACCCCAAGCTGGTGGGATGGTCGCACGTGTACCTCGGGAGGATTCTGGATTTGAAGGAAGAGCGCGAAGATGCGGTAAAGGAATACCAGGCCGCATTGGACCTGGGCGGAGAGCTGCCGGAGATCAAGGCCGCAGCAGAGCGTGGGCTGGCGCGAGCCTATGAGCCTCCGGCCAAGCCGAAAGAGCAGACGAAGTAGGCCGTCAGGAGGCGAGTTGTCGATCGGCTCCGTTCCGGATGGCGCCATGGGAATGAAACTGACGAAGCTCAAACTGCAACACTACCGTCTGTAGCCGGGCGCGGAGAAACCTTGCTCCGGTTTACAATTGCGGGGACCTGGAAATGTTAGTAGCCCACGTCGCCACTTTTAAGGAGAAAGCATGAAGCGAGCAGCGATCATCATTATTATTTCGGCGCTGAGCGTTGCGGCCATCGGTTTCGCTCAGAACAGCAACAAGCCGACGGCGCAGACGCCCGCAGCCGGGCAGCAAGGTGCGACGGCGGCAGCGCCTCAGGGCAAGCGTCCGCCGCAGGCGAAGACGCAGCCCGAATTCGATGCGTACAAAGCCGCGGTGGCGTTGACCGATGCGGCGGCGCAGGAAAAAGCGGCCGACGATTTCGCCACGAAGTTTCCGGACAGCGAACTGCGTCCCGTGCTCTACAAGACGGCCATGCACGCCTACCAGCAGGCCAACAATGCCGACAAGATGCTGGATATGGCCCGGAAGATCATGCGCTTCGACCCGGATGATCCGGAGGCACTGCTGGGCGTAGCCCAGGTGCTGGCGGAGCGCACGCGCGATACGGATCTGGATAAGGATCAGCGGCTGGCAGAGGCCAAAAAAGATGCCCAGCGTGCGTTGGAGACGGTGGAGACGGACATTCCCGCGGCGGGCCAGCCGCAGGACAAGATTGATGCCTACAAGGGGTTTTTACGTTCGGAAGCTTATGCGATTCTGGGCACGATAGAGTTCAATGCCAAAGCGTGGACCGAATCGGAGACCGACCTGCGCAAGTCGATTGACGCGCTGCCGCAGCAACCTGATCCGATCGCCATTTTCCGGTTGTCCGTCGCGCTGGATATGCAGAATAAATATCCCGAGGCGTTGAAGTACGCCAATCAAGCGGTGGATTTGACCAAGGAAGGCACCAGCGCGGGCGACGCGGCGCGCAGAGAAAAAGACCGGCTGATGCAGTTGACCGGCGGGAGCGCGCCGCCGAAGAATTGATCTGACTGAACCTTATCCATCCGACTGATCCACCGGCCGCTCCATCTCCATCATGAAGGAACGCGAAATCACAGCTCTGGAAGCGGCGTTGAACCATCCCTTCCGCCGCCGGGCCGTCCTCGAGCAGGCGGTGACCCACAGTTCGCAGGCGCGGGAACTGGAAGCGCAGGCCGGCGAGGACAAGCACCAGGTCAGGGATAACGAGCAACTGGAATTTCTGGGCGATGCCGTATTGGCGCTGGTGACCAGCGAAGAATTGTTCCAGCGTTTTCCGCACTTCCGCGAAGGCGAACTCTCGAAACTGCGAGCCCACGTGGTCAGCGAACGGCACCTGATCCGGGTGGCGCAACGCCTGGAACTGGGGCACTACCTGCGGCTGGGCCGGGGCGAGGAAAAAAGCGGCGGCCGCGGCAAGACGGCCCTGTTAGTGGACGCGCTGGAGGCAATTCTGGCGGCGATTTACCTGGATGGCGGTCTGGAAGCGGCACGGGCGTTTATCCTGCGCGAGATTCTTAATCCGGAACTGGAGGGGATGGAGCGGGAAGGCGGCACGCTGCCGATGACGGATTTCAAGTCCGCGCTGCAGGAAACTCTGCAGGGATTAGGCATGGCCCAACCCGCTTACCTGCTGGTGGAGGAAGCGGGGCCGGAACACAACAAGACGTTTACTGTGGAGGTCCGTCTGGATGCCAGGGACGGGAAGAACGGAGTTGAGTTCGTGGGACGCGCGCAGGGGTCGACCAAGAAAACAGCGGAGCAGGATGCCGCCCGGCAGCTTCTGGCGTATCTGGCTTCCAAGCCAAACTGGGCGGGAGAAAGGGCGGCCACGCGGGCGCGCGCACGGGGTGGATA
>JBAVAV010000818.1:0-6140 GCA_049585895.1 Candidatus Sulfotelmatobacter sp.
GTGCAGCGAGCAAATAGACAGGTCCCGTCACGTAGCAATGCCGTCTGCCGCATCGTGCAGCGTTGGCAATGCACGCCGCGGCCATGATCAGGAATGCAGGAATCCACAGAATCGGCCGAGCCTTTTCCCAATTCAACCCAACAATGAGAGCGACGACAGGAATGCACCACAGTAGGAGTGCGCCCCAACCACGCGCCAAGTCTCTTGTTTCACAACTTTGCTCTAACATGAGAATCTCAACGGCCTCGTGCAGCAACTCGTCTTGTGCTATTCACTTTCATTTCGTCGCCGTGCGAGCGCGAATGGGCCATTTGCCGGAGGGCCGGACAGTCTTCCGGGGATTTCGGCTGCTGCTTCAATGCTTGATTGCATTTGCCCAGAGCATCGCTCAGATGCGCTTCCAGTTTCTCCAACTCTGCTTTCTTCTCGCGGACCGCTGACAATTTCGCCTGTAAAAGGTCCCGGACCTCTACGCATACGCCAGTCTGCTCACCCTGAAGGTGGAGCAACTCACGAATTTCCTCCAAAGAAAACCCCAAGGTCTTCGCGCGCTTCACAAAAGCCAGTCTTTCGATCATTTTCTCTGAAAACTTTCGATAACCGGATGCGGTCCTGGGCGCTGCAGGGAGCAATCCTTTCTCTTCGTAGAAACGAATGGTTTCCAGATTTACTTGGGCGCGTTGCGCGAGCTGGCTCCTCGTCAATCCTTCCATGTTGCAAGCATAAACCCTGTAGCTGCCTACAGAGTCAAGAGGGTTTTTTGTATTGGTCCCTGTTAGAGGTTTCTGGTTGCAACGTAGTCGGCAACTCGGACGCTACTTCCTAGGGTCACTCTCTAAAACAACATCTCCGGAGCGTATTCCTCGGCGCAAGCTGGGTCGTCATTCTGTGCCGAGTTGACTCGGGGACTCACACGGTAGCGGCGCATGGAATCCCCTTGGTATGGTTTGAGCAAATCGAGTATGTCATCGACTTGTTTGAATCCCGGATCGAGCCAACGATCATGGTCTTCACTCTTGAGAATGACCGGCATTCGGTCATGAATGTCGGACAGAAGTGCATTTGCCGAAGTCGTGATGATCGAACAAGTTTCGACCAGCTCCCGCTCCGGGTTCTTCCAGCGGTCCCAGATTCCGGCGAACGCAAAAACTGAGTCGTCTGCGAGGGTAAAGCAAAAGGGAGACTTCCCCTTGCTGCGTTTCGCCCACTCGTAAAAGCCATCGGCGGGAATCAAACAGCGGCGAGACAGCAAGGGTTCGCGGAAAGCAGGCTTCTCGGCAATCGTCTCGGCCCTGGCGTTAATCATTTTGTAGCCGGTTTTGGCGTCCTTCGCCCAGAACGGGATTAGCCCCCATCGCATCAGTGAAAAGGATCGAACGGGGCGAATCGCGTCCTGTCGGACGACAGGCACACTCTGGCTGGGTGCAATGTTGTAACGCGGACTCCAGTCATCGTCATCCCCCACATCGAAGACATCGGCCAGAATCTCCTTTTTCCGGGCGAGGCGATAGCGTCCGCACATGCAGAGAGTATAGGGGAACCGATGCCGACTCTTTTATGTGAACCGCGTTGCCGTTCTCATCTGTTCTGCGGGGTCAAGAACCACGGATATGTGACAGATCGAGCTATAGGGAATAGGCAGGAGTAGAAGTAGGGTTGGTCGTCAAATTACCAGCTATTTTAGTCTTTTGCAATCAATCGGCGGTCACGATGCGGCATTGTGCGGGGTTGTCCTGTAGCCAGTTCGCACTTTTTGCCTGGAGCAGCACCACAGGTCGGGCAACGGATGGCAAGTATCAGTTTTGGGGTGACTCCGTTCTTCATGACCAGGAAGATAATGCCAAAATCCGATCCATTGGGATGGTCAATTTTGATCAGTTTTGGCAATTTTCGCGCCCTCCGTCAATCGAACCATATTCAAACTACGGCGCTACCGAAGTCGGCATCTCGGGATAAGGAAGTCTCTTCGGGGGAATGGATTTCCGTCCCCACGCGGCGAAGTTTCAGCGTGAGGGAGAAACATCGAAGCCCTCAAGGGGCGAATTCGAAGAGTCGCGCTTTGACACCGCTGGCGCCTTGTCCTCGACATAAAAATGCGGGGCGCTTGAAACGCCCCGCCAGAGTCGTGCAATACTTGCTTAGGCCACAGACTTGGGCCTCGGTTTTGTTTTGGCTTTTGGTTGTTTACTGCGCTTCGCAGCGAACTCTGCCGCGACTGCTTTCTCTATTTTTTCGACATCCACCCGGAAACGCTTGGCGGCATCCATGAGCAGGTCTTGCGATACGTCTCCCCGCTGATAGGCCGAGTCGAGCAAGCTGATTTCGAGCAGCAGCCGAGAGAGCGCAGCTTCGTCATAGGTGCTGATCTTTTTCATCAACACTTCCTGTGGCGGTTTGGTGGTTTTGGCAGTATCAACCTTCTGCCGCTTCGCCAAGACCGGGACTTGGTTGTAGGACAAATGGCCGATGGTGTATTGCGCGACCGTGAGCAAGTCGGCTTTCTTCAACGGCGTAGCCACGCGCTCTAACACCTTGGCCAACACGCAATGGCGAATGGTGATGGCCTGTTTGCTTTTTTCGATGCGCTTGCGTTCCTCAGACCGTTCCTTGGCAACTTGTTCAGATGAGGGTGTGTCGGGGTGATGCACCCGGCATGAGGGATCGGCGCAGACCTTAACCACTTCTCCGCGCCTCCCGCCGTCCATGACCACGGCTTCGGTCATCTTCTGGCATGGCTTCTGTTGAGGGGCAACCTTGGAACCTGTGCCGTTGGTTTTGGCCTTCTTGATTTCAATCTCCATGTAACGGTTCTTTCCCAGCGGAGCGCCTTCACGGCTGTTCCAAGCGGAGGAAATTTGCACCAGTTGGGGTTTGGTTTCGAGCGTCTTCGACACATGCGCGTCGATCTTGGCCCGGAAGCATTGAGGATCGGTACAAGAATCCTTACGCACATCGGCAAAGAGCAGCTTGTTATATCCGGTTCGTTTGGGACAATTGCTGCACGAACCTGCCGCCGGAACTAGGGTTTCGTCCTGCTTGTCGAACGGGGCCGACGCCAGTTGCAGCAGGATGTTGGACTCAATCCATGCCGCCAGTTCGCGGACGGGGATTAGCACTTGGCTGTTGCCATCGGTTGTCCACATGCCGCGAAAGGCCGCGTTGAAGGCTTCCTGCTGTTGAGAGTCGGGCAGTTTAGCGATCAAGAGTGCATGGCCAATGGCAATTGTGTCTTTCAGGAACGCCTCCGCCACGGGTGGGATCAAATCGGCCAGCTTGATGCGGCCAAGCACATAAGCCTCGCTCTTGCCCGCTCGGGCTGCGATGCTGGCGATAGTGTAGGTGGGTTCTCCGAGTTGCAAGAGTGACTTGAAACCGAGAGATTCTTCGAGCGGGTGGATGTCCTCGCGTTGCAGGTTTTCGACTACCTGGGCCTCGATGGACTCCGCATCCGTCAGTTTGACCACGCGGACGGGAACGGTCTCCAGTTCCGCCAGCCTCGCCGCTCTTAGGCGACGTGCCCCAGCGACAACTTCATACTTGCTTTCCTCTAGTTCCCGCACCAGAAGCGGAGCGAGAATCCCTTGAGCTTTCATGCTGGCGGCAAGTTCTTCGAGGTTCTTTTCATCGAATCGCTTGCGCGGGTTGGTAGCGGACTCCACCAATATGCTGATGGCAACGTTTCGATATTCATTACTGGTTGCATCGTTCTGCGCGTCTTGCATGACCATTCTCCTTTTCATTGTTTTGTTCCTCGGTATTGGTTGGGGTGTGGCCGTCACACGTCGGGCATGACGAACCGCACGGTTGTTCTTGAGCTAGGGTTTTGTGTTGGGTTAAGCGGCAACCGCCGCCGGCTCGGGGGCAATGCCCCCGAGAATCACAGCAGCGGTCCGTTGGACGGCTTCCAAACTCTCGCGCAGGAGATCGGCATCCCCATGCCAGAGCTGGATGTAGTCGGCGGATGCGGTTCCGGTCTCAAGCCCGATTGCTTGGCAGACCACGAAGGCCACAGCTTCGGCCTCGGTCTCGCGGACTTGCTTGGTTGTCAGGGTGCGACGGTCGCCCCGGTGCAACATCTCGTGGGCGATCTCGTGCGTTAGCGTGGAAAATTCCTCGGCGGGCTGCATCCCGGAAAGCAGAGTAATCTTCCCGCCATACGAGAGACCCTTGGCGGGAGCAATTCTTTCGGAGAAACTAAGCTCGACGCTTTGTGCTTCGACGAATTTGAGTAAACGTTCGCGGTATCCGCTCACGTCGCCGTTGACCTCGGTAAGCGTTGGAAGCTCTTTGCCTTCGGTCTGAGTGATGTCGAACACATACACACCCCGGAAACCGTACAACGTGCGCTGAGTCTCCTTGGCATCGGTGCTTTGTTCCGCGTTCTCGTCTTTATTGCGCTTGTTGCCAACCATCGGGGCGAGAATGAAAATGCCCTTTTCGCCCCGCCGAACGAAGCGGCCAAGCGAGTTCCAAGTGCGGAGTCCTGCAACGTTTGTGGCATCGGCTTTCTGCCTCGCAATCAGCATGATGTTGCCGAAACTGTAGTTGCGAAACTTGGCCATCGCTCCGAGATACTGCGTGAGCACTGAACTCTGTCCAGCCTCCAGCGACTGCACGAGGTAGTTGACTGCTTCTTTGGTCTTGAGGTTGACTTCTTCTAATTTCATGTTTTTTCCTTTCTGCCGTTTCCGGCTTGTTTCTTCCTTCACTAGAGCGGCAGCGGGAAGAAACAAGGCGGAACGGTGAAAGGGACAGAACGGAGGCTGGAGGAGGGTGGCAGGGCGTGAGTGAAAGCGCGGTGAGTGTCAAACGGGGTTGGGGCTTGTTTGGCGCGAAACCGGCGCAGTCCGAAAGGCCCGTCCGAGCCGCGGCCAAGCGGCGTCCACCCGGAGGAGGACGCAGTGGAAAAAAGATAGCGTAGCTTCCCGCTTGCGAAAGAAGGATTGTTTCTAGCAGTGTCCTTGTCGAGCTGTCTTTGGGGGCACGTCAAGAGGGAAACAGTTCGAGCGATTGAAGGGCAAAGGCCAGGACGCCTGCCTCGGCTGACCAAGAGTTTACCGACCCGGTGTCCAACCGGCGAGCACGTCGCTCTGGATCACACCACCAATTCCTTCGGCTCAATGGAGATACGTAAAGTCCGTGGACTTATTGTCATCTCTAGTGATTCCATTGTCGCGATGGGAAAGAGACGTGAAGCGCAGGTTCAAGAGCACTTCGGTGGAAGAGTGCGCGAGCTACGGAAGCAGAAGGGGCTTTCGCAGGAAGCGTTAGCGCTGGCGTGCGATCTTGATCGCACGTACGTCGGCGGGGTCGAGCGCGGCGAGAGAAATATCAGCTTAGTCAACATTCAGAAGATTGCCGAGGCTCTAGGTGTGTCTGCGCGGGAGCTCTTTTGATGGCGCAAATTCGCAGTTACAGCGAGAGTTTTGGGGACAATATTCGCAAGCTACGGCAAAGGCGTAGCTGGTCACAAGATGACTTAGCTGATGCCTCCGGCTTGCACCGCACATACATTAGCGGAATTGAGAGAGGAATTCGTAACCCAACACTCTCGATCATTGTTCAAATCGCGAAGGCTCTGAAAGTCCGTCCTGGCGTGCTGCTAAGCGAAGGAGCGGACGATGCCACCTAGAGACATCTTCTCGACGGGCGAGGAACTGGCTGTCATGGCTCGTATCTTGAAGAACTATATTCGACTGCCCTTCTCCCCCATCAACATACCAGGTGCGGTAATGGAGGGTGTGTTGGGTCATGTGCGGAAAGGAGAAGTGCTGCGGACATATGATTTCGTGGACGTGGTTGACCGTAAGGCGGGCTTAGGTTGGCAGGTCAAATCCACGCTGGCCGGCACGCCGGTGACTTGGAAGCGAGCGAAGATACCGGAACGGCTCGAACTCATAACAGCGTCAGAAGAATCGGATGAGGGGCTTCAAGCTCTTGGAAACGCAATCATCGATTTCTGCAACCGACATGCCCAGGAGAGCCTGGACCTCTATGGTTTGAAACAGATCGGATACGCAAGGCTTGTGATCCATGAGAGCGGGGATGCGATGTATTTCGAGCGCCTCTTGTGTACCCGAGAGGCGCCGCGCATTTTCGAGCCAGAAGAATTCTCGTGGAGGTGGTCAAGCCCCAAGCGA
>JBAVAV010000819.1:0-1526 GCA_049585895.1 Candidatus Sulfotelmatobacter sp.
CTTTCACGGGCGCGTCACCATGCGCGCCGCCGTCCTTCATGGTCGCGAAGATATTCGCATCGAGCAGGTTCCCATTCCCAAGGCCGCCGCTGGCGAGCTAGTCGTCCGCGTGGGCGCGGCTCTCACCTGCGGCACCGATCTCAAGGTATACCAGCGCGGATATCACGCGCGCATGATCGTCCCTCCCGCGCTCTTCGGACACGAACTGGCTGGCGTCATCGAAGAAGTTGGCGCTGGCGTCACCGCATTCAAGAAAGGCCAGCGCGTCGTCGCCCTGAACTCCGCGCCCTGCCAGATGTGCTTCTACTGCTCCAAGCATCAGGAAAATCTCTGCGAAGACCTGCTCTTCAACAATGGAGCCTACGCCGAATATATTCGCGTGCCCCGGCGCATTGTTGAGGCGAACATGCTGGTCATTCCGGCGAACGTCAGCTTTGAAGACGCGGCTATGACGGAGCCGCTGGCCTGTGTGCTGCGCGGGCTGCACGAAACGAAAGTTGAGATCGGCGACACGGTGGCGATTATCGGCGGCGGGCCCATCGGATTGATGTTTGTGCAGGTGGCGCGGGCCATCGGGTGCAACGTGATTGCCGTTGTGAAACGCGACGAGCAGGTGACGGCAGCCAAGCACATGGGTGCACACGAAATCGTGCAGACCACAAAAGTGGAAAATGTGGTCGAGGCGGTACGCGCACTCGCGCCCCAGAAGCGCGGCTGCGACGTGGTGGTCGAAGCCGTGGGCCGACCCGAGGCCTGGGAGTGGGCTATCGAGATGGTGCGGAAGGGCGGCGCGGTCAACTTCTTCGGCGGATGCGCCAGCGGGACTAAGGTGCAACTCGATACCAATCGCCTGCACTATTCGGAGATGACGCTCAAGGCCACGTTCCACCACACTCCGGAAACCGTGCGCCGCGCCTTCGGACTGATTGCGGCCAAGAAAATCCGTCCCACGGACTACATCACCGGGGAGGCCCCGCTCTCGAGCTTGCAGAAGGTGCTGCGCCACATGCTGAACCGCGGCGGCGACATCAAGACCGCCATTATTCCGGGGCACTGATTGCGGCGATACAAGAGTCCTCACGCTTTTCTGTGTGTGCTCCACCGAGGATGCTCTTAAGCCCATGACTCCGACAGCCAGCGACGCTCAGCTTGCGTCCGCAACTCCCGCGGACTGGAGCCGCCTGCCTGCCGCCTACGCGATTCCGCCGTCGCCGCCGTCGCTGGAGCAGGCGCGGGAATACTGCCGGCGCCTCGCGCGCAGCCACTACGAGAACTTTTCTGTCGCCACGTGGTTTCTCCCCGAGGGCCTGCGGCAGCATTTCTGCAATGTCTACGCCTACTGCCGGATTTCCGACGATCTCGGCGACGAGGTTGGCGATGCCGCGACTTCGTTGGAACTGCTCGATCTATGGCAGGCGGAACTTGACGCCTGCTACCAGCGGACTCCCCGGCATCCGGTGTTCGTTGCCCTGGCCGAGACGGTGAGAACGTTTGCGATTCCGAAGCACGAGTTCTCCGATCTGCTG
>JBAVAV010000820.1:0-2335 GCA_049585895.1 Candidatus Sulfotelmatobacter sp.
TATGTTGTGTCAGTCACCGAAGGCAAATACTATCTTTCAACAATCCTCCCTTGCTGTTGATGCGGTCGGTTTGTGAGTAGTGTGAGTAACGGGGATATCTTCACTGATATCTTTGTTTTCATTCGCCTTTTCGTCGGTAGATAATTTAGCCCGTCCCGGTCGCATCGATGGTCCGCGCAGTTCAATACGATAGGCGTTGTGGACCAGCCGATCGAGGATGGCATCTCCGTAGGTAGGATCCCCAATCTGCTCATGCCAGCAATCCAGCGGAATTTGCGTCGCCAACACGGTTGAGCCGCGCTGATGACGATCATCGATCACTTCCATCAGGTCGCGTCGCTGATCGGCCGTCAACTTCGCCATCAGCCAGTCGTCGAGAATGAGCAGCTTCATTTTGGACAGCCGCGCCAGAATGCTCGCATACCGCCCCTCTGCCCGACCCATCGCCAATTCGTCAAGCAGACGCGATAGGCGCTGGTAGCGAACTGAATGGCCATCACGCGCCGCCTGATTGCCCAACGCGCAGGCGATGTAACTCTTGCCCGTGCCGGTCTTGCCGAGCACCAGAACGTTGTTGTGCTCGCTCAACCATTGACCGGTGGCCAGGCTGCGCAGCAGGGACCGATCCAGTCCGCGCGGCTTGCGATAATCGATATCCTCGAGGCAGGCCGCCTCCCGTAATCGCGCCAGTCGCAAGCGCTGTGCGAGAGCGGCGTTATGACGATCGATTTCCTCGCGATCGATCAGCATTGCGAGGCGTTCGTCGAAGCTGAGCCGGGCGATGTCGGCCTGTGTCAATTGCGCCTCGAGCGCGTGCGCCATGCCGGTCAGGCGCAGCGTGCGGAGTTTTTCAACACTCTGATACAGCATCGTTTTTCCCTCAGTTGACATAGTATTTGGCGCCGCGGACGTTGACGTGTTCACCAAGGCCGTCGTCAGCAGGTGCGCCAAGGAAGGACTGGCGTTGATCCGCGCGGAGCAATTGCTCGACATAGCGCGACGACAGCGCGCCGGCCGTCAGCGCCCGCACACAAGCGAGCTCCAAGCGCGCCGCACCGTAGGTCTTGGAAAGGCGCAGCACGCCCAGGCAGGCTCGGATGCCCTGCTCGGGATGTTCGCGGGCACTCAGCAGCCGGTCGACAAATGTGCCGATCGCCACACCAAGACCCGCCGCTTCCTCACGCAGCCGTTCCGGTGTCCGGCGCGCCATCGCCTGATGCGCCGGCGGCATGTGTTCGGTGAGCGTCGTGTGCGCTACGGCGCGGAAGCTCCGCGCGTGGCTGGCGACACGCTCCCCCTTGGAAAACACGCTGACCGCCGTCGCGGACAGGAACACATCGACCCTGGTCTGCAGTAGACGATACGGGACAGAGTAGTAGTGCTGGTCTACAACAATGTGATAGTCAATGTTCACCCGCGCGGTCAGCCACTGACCAATGGTGAATGGCTCTGCTGGCAGCGGCTGCAACGCGGCACGTTCGATGGCCTCGAATAGCGAGCGCCGACTGCCTGTGCGCGGTGGGCTGAAGGGGCGATTGTTAAACGTCTCGACAAGCTCAAGGATCGCCGCGTTGGCCTCTGCCAAACTGAGCAATCGGCGATGGCGCAGCGGCGCCAAAACCCAACGCTCAACCTGATTTACGCTCGCCTCGACGAGAGATTTGTCCCTCGGGCGTCGTACCCTCGCAGGAACGATAGCCATGCCATAATGCCGGGCGAACTCGTGGTAGCTACGGTTCAGAACTGGGTCGTGATAGCACGCATCGGTCACGCCGCTCTTGAGATTGTCCGGCACCAGAGCCTCCGGGCAACCGCCGATCCAGGCCAGTGCCCGCACATGTGTGCCAAGCCAATCGTCGTGGCTCTGCGTCCAACTCGCTTCGGCGTAGATCAGCTGTGAGCACGGCAGGCAGGCGACAAAAACCTGCGCCTCTCGCGGTGCGCCCATGTCAATCACCGTCAAGGTCATCCCGGCGTAGTCGACTTCGAGCGCCGCACCGGCCCGGCGGACCTGGCGCATCACCGGCGGGCGCGACGCCTGTTGCCAGACCCGGAAGTGCCGCAGGAACTGGGTGTACTGGTAGCCGTCCGTCTTCCCATCCTGATATTCCTGCCACAACAGACGCAGCGTCACCCCGCGGCCACGCAGTTGCTGCTCAATCATCTCCCAATCCGGCAGTGGCCGCGCGGTGTTGCGCGACTCACGCGGCGGGAAAAGCTTCTCGTCCAACGTCTTGTCGTCGAGCGCTAGAAGCTGCTCATGATCCAGCCCGCTCGCTGCAATCCGATGCAAATAGTCCTGCACCGACGAACGCGCGATCCTGGCCCCAAGCGC
>JBAVAV010000821.1:0-4043 GCA_049585895.1 Candidatus Sulfotelmatobacter sp.
GCTGCGTGGAGACCGAACCCTCGGCCCGCCCGGCCACCGTGCTCAGCGTGGCTGCCGCTCTTCCCGGAGGAGATCCTCTAGCGGCAGCTTTGGCTGCCGGCGAAACACCTTCACCGCAGATGGTGGCGGCGTCCGGCGAAAACGTTGGCTTGCGTGCGCGAACCGCAGTTTTCTGTCTGGCATCTGTGTTGCTGGGTCTGGCTCTCGTCACTTGGCTAACCATTCGCTACAGCGCGCTGGAAAAAATGGGACTGGAACAGACTCCCGAAGTTCTGGCCCAGAAATCCCGAGAAGTTATCGCGCGGCTGGGCTACGGTGGCCACCCTACCGACAGCGCCTTCGACTTCTCTTACGATAGCGACTTCATCGAGTACGTGGAGAAGAACGACAAGCCCCCGCATTGGGACGCAGTTCTGGCTGTCCGGCCTTCAATGTTGCAATACTGGTACCGGCAAAGCCCCGAGTACCTGGTGCCGAGCGATTTCCGCGACTACCTGCTGACACCGGGGATAGTGGCCCGGGCGGATCCGCCCACCGTGCTCTCGGGCATGATCAATCTGGAACTCGATCCGCAGGGACGCCTGACGTATTTTCAGACCATCCCGCCGCAAAAGGAAGACGCCGCCGCGTCCCCGGCGCCGGTCGACTGGAATGTACTCTTCAGCGCGGCGGCCCTCGATCCGTCCAAGTTTCAAACGGCTCAACCCACCTGGAACTCGCTCGCTGCATCCGATGAGCGCATTGCATGGACTGGAACCTGGCCGGGCTCCACGCGGCCCCTGCGGGTGGAAGCGGCGGCGTTTCATGGCAGGCCGGTTTACTTTTCGCTCATTGGCGACTGGACTAAGCCAAAACGGATGAAGAGCGCGGAGAAAGAGTCAGTAGGCCAGCGAGCGAGCCGGATCATCGGTTTTGTGTTGTTCGCTTCTCTGCTGGTAGCAGCGGTCAGGCTCGCCCGCCAGAATTATCGCCGGGGACGCGGCGACCGCTCCGGGGCCTTTCGCCTGGCGTCGGTGATGTTCGTCCTGGAGATCGCCTTGTGGCTCTGCCGCAGCCACCTTGTGCCCGCTATCGACACCTTCGGTCTGTTCGTCATTGCGGTCAGCACCGGATTGTTTCTTTCCGGAATGACCTGGATGCTGTACCTCGCGCTGGAACCGTGGATAAGGCGGCATTGGCCGCAGACCATCGTCTCCTGGAGCAGGTTGCTCTCTGGACAACTGCGCGATCCGCTGGTGGGCCGGGACATTCTCTTCGGCGTGATTCTCGGAGTGGTCTGGACTCTCATCTTCCAGATTCGCTACATCCCCATGATGAGGTTGGGGGCCGCACCGGCGACTTATGCGACCGAGGCCCTTGTGGGTGGACGCGTGGCGCTGGGCGCATGGCTGCTGCAGGTTCCGCAGTCAATCCTGGCCACGCTGCAGTTTTTTTTCTTATTGTTCGGATTGAAAGTTGCGTTGCGCAAGGAGTGGATCGCGGCCATCGCGTTCGTTGCGATCTTCGCCCTGCCGCGCTCGCTTACCAGTAATTACATGACAATAGAGCTTCCTGCGCAGATTCTTATTTATGCCATTGCAGTGCTGATTGTCCTTCGTTTCGGCTTGGTGCCCCTGGCTTGCGCGATCTTTACCGTGAATATGCTTGCCAACGTACCCTTCTCCGCTGACTTCTCGGCGTGGTATATGACAACGTCAGTGCTCGCGCTGCTGAGTGTGGTGGCGTTGGCAGCATGGGGCTTCTATCATTCGCTCGGTGGCGAGCCCTTGTGGAGAGTAGAGGTGGAGTAGGCTGTCGGTTTCCGGCTCCAAGAAAGTAGAATTCTCGCTTGCAACTTTTCATTTCCCCCGTGTCGGCAGCGCCCAAGCTGGTTTGGCTCGTTCAGGCTGTGAGACAAGCGGCTGGGTCGTTCCACAAGTCATCCCAGGTATGTAGCGGAAACGCGAACACGCTCCGCCTCAACCATAAGTTATAGGGGCAAGATTAGAGTCAGAGTGGTGCCGGGAGGGGGAGTCGAACCCCCAAGGTACTAAGTACCGGCGGATTTTGAGTCCGCTGCGTCTGCCAGTTCCGCCATCCCGGCCGAGGTGGGCAATGCCCGAATCAATAGCTTAGATCACTTTCGGCGGCCTGTCACTCACTTCAAGCAAACTTAAAGATCATAAAACGAAGCGTTCGGCAGGCTCATCTGGAGAATCTGAGACGAACTTGACGGTAGGCGGGAATCGACAGCGGCTAGTAGATGAACTTTAGGGCGAGTTGCAGTTGGCGGGGTGCGTAGGCGGCGTTAGGCTTCAAGAAGTTCTGCACTTGCTGGTAATACGCCGGATAGGGCGTGTTGCCGACCGTGGTGTAGTTCTGCACGAACGTAGTGGCGTTGGCGATGAGGCCGTTGGAGGTGATGGTGACGCGCTGGTTGTCGCGGTTAAAAAGATTGAAAGACTCGGCGATGAAGTTGAGCTTATAGCGCTCGCCCAGACGAATGATGCGAGTGAAACGGAGGTCGGTGGTGGCGTAGTTGGGTCCGGTGAAGGCGTTGCGGCTGTAGCCGGGGAGACGGTCGTTGAGTCCGTTATCGTCCTGGTTGGGATCGCCGGCGACGGTGGCGTTGACGGGGCGCCCGCTGCCATAGGTGAATACCGTGGAGAGTTTCCAATTGTTGAAAACGCGGCCGAGAAATTCGTGGCCGCGATGGAACAGGCGGGGCTCAGCCGCGAAAGCGGCGCTGACGCGATTGCGCTGGTCGGTTACGCTGGGGCCGCGCTCGGCGTTTGGGTCGTAAGCGTTCTGCACGGTGGCGGGCTGGCCGGCGACAAGGGCGTCCTGGCCGTCGTCGATGGCATGAGCGTGGGTGTAGGAGAGACGCAGATACGTGCCGCGGGCCATGCGGCGATTGACAGACAACGTGGCGCCGTTATAGATGCTGGAGGCGGCGCTCTGGAATTCGTCGATCGAGCCGAGTTGAGAAATGGGGCGTCCCAAAGGATTGATGCAGGGTGGGAAGGGGCAATCCAGCGTCCGGGTGAACTGCCAGGTGGCGAAGGAGTCGACGGTGTAATAGCCTCCCTGAAAGATGGAACCGGTGGAATCGAAGATGGGATAAGTCGTGGCCACAGGCTGGGGCAGATTCACGTCGAGGGCGCGGATGAGGTGTTCACCGTGGACATAGAGATACGAGACGGCGACGGTGGTGCGATCAGCGACCTCTTTTTCGAGAGTAATGCTCGTCTGCTGGACGCGCGGAGTGACGAAGTTGGTCGCGAAGGCAGAGATATCATGGGTGACGCCCTGCGTGAAGCCCGAGGGCAGTGCGCAGGATGCGGCCGTAAGCGCGCAAGTGACCAGCGGATTGGGATAAGCAGGAAAGACCTGCTGGTCAAAGAAGTGGGTCTGGTTCAGGAATACCTGTGCATCAGTGATGCCATTGTCGGTGCCGACTACCGAGTTGTAGATCTGGGGAATGCGAACGTAGAAGATTCCATATCCGGCGCGAACCACGAGGGGGCGAGTCTTGCCGATGGAATAAGCGAGTCCGGCGCGAGGGACGAAGTTGTAGGGTTTGAAGGGAACTTTGCCTGAGGGGGGGAAGAGCGGATTGGAAATGAGACCCGTCGTGGAGAAGGTCTGCATGTCCCAGCGCACGCCCAGATTTACGGCGAGATGGTCGGTGACGCGTATGGTGTCTTGAGCGAAGGCGGCGTAATCGTTCGAGTCGGGATGAGAGGCCGCGCTGCCGAAATTCTGCAGGTAGTAGTGCGGGATTTCGTGGGCGTAGGCGCGGAGCGGAGTGAGAGCGAGGCCGCCTTCCTGAGGTTGGAACGTGTAGGGATTAACCTTGATGGGATAGAAAAGGTATTCGCCGCTTTGCTGGCTGGGAAAGAAATCGTAAACCCAGGTGCGAAGGGAATCGCCGCCGAACTTGAAGGAATGGCGGCTGGTTTCGAGACTGAGAGTTTCGGCGAGTTGGGCGCGATGTTCGCGGGTGGCGCGCGTGAGAAGGTCGGAGCGTCCCATCCCGTCGAAGATATCGGGAATTTTGGTGA
>JBAVAV010000822.1:0-4003 GCA_049585895.1 Candidatus Sulfotelmatobacter sp.
TGCTCCCGCAAACGTTTCTTGAGACGCCTAACCTGACGGACGCTGAGCGAGAGCAGTGCGGCGGCTCTGGCGCACGCCAACCGCGGACGACCCAGCCCCCGCCGCCTGCCGGCCCAGGTGCGCCAAGCCGTGGTTCGCCTGGCCCGCACCACCTACGCCGGCTTCAACGATCACCATCTCCGCGAAAAACTTTGCGAGATCGAAGGCTTCTCCCTCAGCCGCGAGACCCTCCGCCGTCTTTTGCGCCAAGCCGGTCTGGGATCTCCCCGGAAACGCCGCGCTCCCGCTCATCGCCAGCGCCGTCTGCGATCCGCCCGCGAAGGCGAACTGGTGCAACTCGACGGCTCGCCCCACGACTGGCTGGAAGGCCGTGGTCCTCACCTCACCGCCCTCGGTCTGCAGGACGACGCCACCGGAAAAATCCTGGCCGCTCAGTTCTTTCCTTCCGAAACTGCCTTCGGCTATCTCTCGTTACTCCGCCAACTCCTGCGTCGCTACGGTGTCGACCAGGTCGATCCGGTACCCGAGTTCGATTTTCTCGCCGTCGTAAACTACGGGAAGACCGACCGGGCTGGCCACGGCAATGCCACGCTTTCTAAGTTCATGGGCCAGGCAAGCTTGATATGCGCTTTCCAATAGACCGGGCCCCAGCAAAGAGTGAACCTGCATCGCAGCTGAAATGATCGATCCGGGGATTTGGTTTACGCGAATGTTGCGAACCGGAGAAGAAGCTGGCATTCCAACTGCATAACACACCTCGCAAGGTTTACTCTGTGATCCTCTGTGCTCCCCGTGGTGAAGATTGTCGTACGCGTCCCAATTGAAATCTCTCACCACAGAGGGCACGGGGGAACACGGAGGATTTCGGCGTTCGTTGATGGAGGGAAAAAATCCGTATTGCTATCGGCAGATCGAGTGTTTATCATGGCGCGAACTCTGGAGGAATCCATGAAATTAGCGCTTCTCGCCGTTGCTTTGACCGTGGCTGCTGTGTTGTTCGCCGCGCAGCCGTCGCATGCTCAAAACGCCTTCACCCCCGATCAGGTGAAATGGGGTCCCGCGCCGCCGTCTTTGCAGGCGGGCGCGCAACTCGCCGTTTTGGAAGGCGACCCCATGGCTTCCTCCGGCGACTTCACGGTCCGGCTCAAAATGCCGGACGGCTACAAAATCGCACCTCACACCCACCCCAACCGGGAGAACGTTACCGTGCTCTCGGGCACGATCAAAGTCGGGATGGGCGATCAGTTCGACGCCAGCAAGATGATGAGCTTCGGGGCGGGCAGTTTCGCTTACCTCGATCCCAGCATGCACCACTACGCCGCGGCTTCTGGAGAAACCGTGATTCAGATCCACGGCATGTCGCCGCTCATGGTCAACTACATCAATCCGGCGGACGACCCCAGCGGGAAGAAGTAAAGCGAAAAAGGGCAGGCCGGGCTTTCGCGCCGGGCCTACGACCCAAAACCTCAACCACAGGGGGCACAGAGGAACACAGGGCAGCCCGCTATTTTTCCCAGTTCTTACCGTCAACCATGCGCTTGATGCCGTCCCGCAGGTGTAAGACGTAGAAATTGATCAACAGTCCGACTCCTATCCCGCTCAGACGCATGTAGGACAAAAGTTGCGCTTGGTGAACCGGATGGATGGCCTCGACACACTTCACTTCGACGATGACTAGATTCTCGACAACCAGGCCCATTCGGTATCCGAGTTCAATTCTCGCGCTGTCGTAAATGAAAGGCAGACCGACTTGTCCGGCCACGCTAAGACCGCGTTTGGCCAGTTCATGCTCAAGGCGGGCTTGGTAGGCGCTTTCCAGCAGTCCAGGTCCGAGGCGAGAGTGGACGTGCATAGCGCCGGAAATGATTGCGCTGGTGATTTGGTTTACCCGAAGACTAGGAATGGGAGTTGCAATAGCCATTCCAACTGCATAACACAATTAGTGCGGTTTCCTCTGTGATCCCCTGTGTCCTCTGTGGTAAAGATTTTTCGGCTAGTCCCGATTTGAGAATTTTGTGGAGAGCAACGACAATCCCGGTTCTTTGACTCGTGTTCGGCGGCGAAGTAGACATCACAGAAGAAATATTGGTCTCCGCGTACCCGTCTACACTTTCTTCCAAAGTTCTTCCCGAGGATCCTCCGGGTTCAGCTTGGCCAACTCCTTGAGCAGCTCTTTCGTTCTCTCGTCTCGTGGCATGGGCACAGTCACTGTGATCTCCACAATCTCATCCCCGCGCGCGCCGTCTTTCGTCGCCGAAGGCACACCTTTTTCCCGCAGTCGCAGCTTCTGCCCGGACTGCGTTCCCGGAGGAATCTTCAGCAGCGCTCGACCATCGATGGTCGGCACCTCAATTTTTGCTCCCAGTGCGGCCTCCGTAGCGCTCACTGGCACGGTGAGATAAATGTCGTCGCCGTCACGACGAAAAATGGGATGCTCGCCCATGCGGATGATCGCGTAGAGATCGCCGGCCGCGCCTCCGTGCGCCCCCGCATTGCCCTTGCCCGGGATACGAATTCGCTGCCCATCGCGCGTTCCCGCCTTGATGCGCACCTCGAGCGGTTCGGTTCTTTCGACCACGCCCTCGCCGTGGCAAGTAGGGCAGGTGGAGATATTCTTGCCCGTTCCGTGGCAGCGCGGACAGGGCACGTTGAACTTCATGCGCCCGCCAGTCTGAGTGATCTGCCCAGTCCCATTGCATTCAGGACACTTCCCCGGCGCCTCGAGATGGCCCTGTCCGTGGCAATTACCGCAAGTGTCGTGGCGGGAGATGTTCAGCCGCATCACGCCCCCGCGAATAGCCGTCCAGAACGGCACATTTACCTGATATTCAAGATCGGTCCCCGGCTCCGGTCCGGTCTCGGCCGGCGCTCCGCCCCGCCCGCCGCCAAACATCCCGGAAAAGATGTCGCGAAAGCTTCCGCCTCCGCCGCGACTGGTCCGACCTGACCGTCCGGCATTGTCCATCAGATCGGAAAAATCGAAGCCGCTAAAATCAAAATGAGCGCCCTCCCCTCCCGGCTCCGCTCCGTCCGAAAAACCGCCCGGAAATCCGCCCGCGGCTCTGCCTCCTCCGCTGCCCGCCCGGGCGTAGGCGTCCGCAGTCGCCGCATCGATGTTGTCGGAATAGAACCCGACCTGATCGTAAATCTTGCGCTTCTTGGGATCGCTAAGAACATCGTTCGCCTCGGAGAGCGTTTTGAACTTCTCCTCAGCCGACTTGTCCCCGGGATTTACGTCAGGATGGTACTTCCGCGCCAGCTTGCGGAAGGCTTTGCGAATCTCCTCCGCCGAAGCGGACTTCTTCACGCCGAGGATTTCGTAATAGTCCTTCTTGGTGGTGGTGGCCATTGAGAGATTTTCGGCAAACTATCGATGATCGGTGGTTCTCACTTCTAATTCGGTACCCGATGCTTCTCCTCTTGTAACATGAGAGGCGTCTCCAAATCCGGTGCGTCCACGTAAACGGGAATCGGCAGCACCCCGCCCGGCGTAGACATAAAGACGAGCCAGCGCCTCTCGTCCTCGGCCAGACTCAGAAAATATGTTTGATCCTTAACCTGAAAGTCCAATTTGCTCCCCCACCTACAGATCTTGTCTGAAACAAAGGGGCGCCACAGGCGCCCCCTGAAAAGCTGACGGCTGAGAGCTGACAGCTTACTTCTTATCCTCCACGTCCACGTACTCGGCGTCGATCACGCCCTCATCTTTCTTGGCCTGACCGTTGCCGCTGGGATCGCCGCCCGCCGCCCCCGGCGCCGGGCCGCCACTGGCAGCCGCTCCCTTCGCCTGCGCCGCCTTGTACATTTCCTCGGCCAGCTTGTGCGAAGCCTGGGTCAGCGTCTCGCGCGCCTTGTCCATGGTGGCCTTGTCATTCGACTCCAGCGCCTTCTTGGCGTCGGCCACGGCATTCTCCACATCGCCACGCTCCGAGCCTGAGATCTTGTCGCCATTCTCGCGCAGCATTTTCTCTACGTTGTAGAGCATGCTGTCGAGCTGGTTCTT
>JBAVAV010000823.1:0-10489 GCA_049585895.1 Candidatus Sulfotelmatobacter sp.
CCATTGCCACAGCGCCATCCCGACCAACTGATGTTTCACCAGCCACGGCGGCAATCGCGACTCTACCTGCCGGGGCTCGACCTGGTCGTAGAGTTCGGGGATTTTGGATAGGGTGTTGGAAGAAATCAGCCAGATTTTCCCGGCGCTCGGGTCGGTGACCCGCACCACCTCGAGGTCTACTTCCACATCGCCGGACGACATGGTTCCGAGCTTCTGGCGATCGAGCGGGACATCTTCCTGTATCACGCCTTCGGGCAGCCGGCTCGGTTTCAAGCTGCCGCCAAACGCGCGATCCATCACAAACTTCAGTTTTGCCGCCAGCGCATCGCCTTCGGTTTGGCGGCGTGCCGCAGTCATCTGCAGGTATTGCGCCGCGATGCTGTAGTCGCCCGATTGCGCCGCCTGCAAAAATCCGAAGACTGTGCCATAGGGTGTATTGCGCCCCAGCGGGTCAGACTGATTCTTCGATGAACTGCCGGCGGGAGCCGATGGTTCCAGAATCTGATTTAGCGCGCTCTGGGCCGGGAGCGGCAAACAGGCCGCCAGAGCAAGAGCTAGAAAAGAAATGCCTTTGAAAAAATTGGACATGAGCCTATTCCCATATTATCCGCGCTTGGGCCGGAATGTGTGGGTGCTGGCGCCGAAGAAGACTTCGGCGGACTCCATGACGGTTTCTGACAACGTTGGATGCGGGTGAATCGTCAGCGCGATATCTCTTGCCAGTGCCGCCATTTCAATGGCTAATACACCTTCGGCGATCAGTTCTCCCGCGCCCGCGCCGACAAAGCCCACGCCGAGCACACGCTCAGTCTGCGGATCGATGAGAAGCTTGGTCATTCCGTCGGGACGGTCAAGAGTGATTGCGCGGCCTGATGCGGCCCAGGGAAATCTGGCGACTTTGATCTCACGTTTGTCTTTCTGGGCTTGTGTTTCCGTGAGACCGCACCAGGCCACTTCCGGATCGGTGAAAACTACCGCCGGAATTGCGTTGGGTTCAAATGCGACTTTGTGTCCGGCGATGACTTCGGCCGCGACCCGCCCTTCGTGCGACGCCTTGTGCGCCAGCATGGGTTCGCCGACCAAATCACCGATGGCGTAGATCGAGGGATCGGCCGTCTGCAATTGCAGGTTCACTTCGATGAAGCCGCGTGCGCCAACCTTCACCTGGGTGTTTTCCAGTCCGGCGATCTCCGAGTTCGGTTTGCGTCCAACCGAAACCAGCACGCGGTCGAAGATCTTTTCCTTCTCTTTCACCTCGGGGCCGTCGAAGGTGGCACGAATGCCACTTTTCTCATCTTTGAGGGAAGCGACTGTGGTATTCAGCAGAATCTTGTCGAAAGATTTCTCCAGCCGCTTGTGCAAAGGCAGCACAAGGTCACGGTCAGCGCCCGGAAGCAGTCCGGGCAGCATTTCCACCACTGTGACGCGCGTGCCCAGCGCCGCATACACTGAGCCCAGTTCCAGTCCAATGTAACCGCCGCCCACCACCAGCAGGCTTCCGGGAATGTCTTCGAGATTAAGAGCGCCGGTGGAATCCATCAGGCGGGGCGAATCGAGTTTGAACGCAGGAAGGATGGCAGGCCGCGAGCCTGTCGCCAGAATAATTCTGTCAAAGTTGAGAGGTGCTTCGCTTCCGTCAGCTTTTTTCACACGTAACGTGTTGGAATTGTCGAACGCCGCTGTCCCTTGAACGTATTCCACATGACGCTGCTTGGAGAGCTGTCCCAGTCCACCCGTAAGCTTCTTGACTACGCTTTCTTTCCACGAACGCACGCGGGCCAAATCAATCTTGGGTGCCGCGAACTCAATGCCCCAATTCTTGGCCTGTTCGGCTTCTTCGATCAGCTTGGTAATGTGCAGCAGCGCTTTGGAAGGAATGCAGCCGCGGTAGAGGCACACGCCGCCGGGATTCAGTTCGGGGTCAATCAGCGTGACATGCATGCCGAGATCAGCGGCGAGAAATGCGGCGGCGTAGCCGCCGGGGCCGGCACCGATCACAGCAATGTGCAAGGGAGGTGATTCAGTCATTTACGTAAACGCTTCGGAGTTCTCCGAGAGTTGCATGCCCGCCGGCCAAATGCATAGGTCCTTCGCTTCGCTCAGGATGACAAGGTAAGCCAGGTCAACCCTGAACCGACAAAAGGAAAGGCTGCTCGAACGCTTCCGCCACCCAGCGCAGGAATCGCGCGGCGTCGGCGCCGTCGATCAGACGATGATCGTAGGAAAGCGAGAGCGGCAGAATCAACCGGGGCTCGAACTTCCCGTTGATCCATTCCGGCTCCATGCGCGAACGCGACAGGCCGAGGATCGCGACTTCCGGGTGATTCACGATGGGCGTAAACGCCGTTCCACCGATACCGCCAAGATTCGTGATGGTGAAGGTGCCGCCTTCCATCTCGGCGGGCGTCAGCTTCTTGTCCCGCGCCTTCCTGGATAATTGCGACAGCTCCACCGCCAGCTCGACGATGTTTTTCTTGTCCACGTCGCGGATTACCGGCACCAGCAGTCCCCGCTGGGTATCGGACGCCACCCCAATATGGATGTACTGCTTGTAAATGACTTCTTCCTTCCCCATATCGATGCTGGCATTGAATTGCGGAAAAATCTTGAGGGCGGCGGCGGAGACTTTCAAGGCAATCGCGGTTACCGTCATCTTGCCACCCGCTTCCTGGGCCTTGGGACCGAAGCGCGCGCGCAGTTGCTCGAGTTCCGTGATATCGGCGCGGTCATGCTGCGTGACGTGAGGAATCGTATTCCAGGATTCGGCGAGATGCTCAGCCGTCTTGCGGCGGACGCCGCGAATTGGAACGCGCTCCACTTTGCCCCACTTGGCAAAGTCGGGCAAGGTCGGCTCGGCAAAATGGCCAGCCCGCGGCGCTTGCATCGCCGAAGCCGCCGCAGTCACCAGAGCTTTGGCACGAGCCTTGACGTCATCTTCGCCGATCCGCCCGCCAGGACCCGTGCCTTTAACGTCATAAATATCAACTCCGATTTCGCGGGCCAGACGGCGAGTGTGAGGAGCGGCCGGAACGGGAGCGCGATGCTCGGTTCCCGCCACTTTTCCGAGCTGTGCGGGCATGGCAAAAGCTGCAACCAAGGCGCGCGGCTGATCCGGAGGCAGAGCTTGCTCTTCCGTCTTGCCTTCGGCACGGATCGCGGCTTGAAAAGCAAGGCGCGCTCCATGCTGTCCGGTGACGTGTTCCACGGGCGCGGTTTGCGGGCGCGCGGTTTCCGGCGGCGCTGTCGCTCCGCCCTCCAGCGTGAAGATCACCTGGCCAACGTTGACCTTTTCACCTTCTTTAACCTTTATTTCCTTTACCACGCCGCTAACGGAGGAAGGAACCTCTACTACTGCTTTGTCGGTTTCCAACTCCATCACTGGCTGGCCTTCGGCTACTTTGCTTCCGGGCGCGATCATCAGCCTGACCAGATCGCCCTGCGAGATGTTCTCCCCGAGCTCGGGCAGACGGAATTCTCCGGCGCCCGAAGCGGGCGCGGGGCGCGGCGTCGGCGCGGCGGCGGGTGACGGCGACGGCTTCGCAGAGTTCTCAGGCGGCTCGGGAGCGGAAGATTGCGACGAGCGGGGAGAAATTGGAGGCGCGGGGGATGGAGGTGGCGATGACGGAACCGACTTACCTGCCGGTTCAGCCGGGGCTGCTCCGCCGCCGTTATTCTCCACGGTGAAGACCACCTGCCCAACCTTGATCTTGTCGCCTTCCTTGACGCGGACCTCCTGGATCGTCCCGCTTACCGACGAAGGCACTTCCACCACAGCTTTGTCGGTCTCTAATTCCATGACCGCCTGGCCCTCGCTCACCGCGGTTCCCGGCGAGACCATCAGGCGCACCAGGTCGCCCTGATCGATGTTTTCGCCGAGTTCGGGAAGCTTGAATTCGATCACTGCTTGTGCTCTTTCTATCTCTTGATTCGTTGATCGAACGCTCTGCGCCACACTAGCTGACGGCAGGATTCACCTTTTCGGGGTTGATGCCTAATTCTTGAACGGCGCGCTTCACAATATCGACGCCGATCTTCTGTTCCCGGGCCAGGGCGCTCAATGTCGCGAGCACAATGTGCTTCGCGTCCACTTCAAAAAAGTCACGTAAGCTGGCGCGATTCTCGCTGCGGCCGAAGCCGTCCGTTCCCAGCGAGAGCAGTTGCCCGGGTACCCACTTCGCCAGGCTCTCCGGCAACACCTTCATGTAGTCCGAGGCAGCGATGAACGGCCCGGAGGCATCTTTCAGGGTCTGAGTCACATAAGGGACTTTCGGTGCGTCTCCGGGGTGCAGCATGTTCCAGCGCTCGCAGTCGTTCGCGTTGCGATACAGCTCTTTGTAGCTGGTGACGCTCCACACGTCAGCAGCAACGCCGTATGTTGCGGCGAGAATCTTTTGCGCCTTCAGGACTTCGTACAGGATCGTGCCGCTGCCCAACAACTGAGCGCGCAGCTTTGCATCGGGATTCTCCGCAACTTTGAAGCGGTACAGGCCGCGCAACACGCCCTCGCGAACGCCCTCATCCTTCGGCATCTCAGGCATATGAAGCGGTTCGTTGGTGACCGTCAGGTAATAGAAGATAGATTCCTGATCCACGTACATGCGCTTGATCCCATCCTGAATGATGATGGCAATCTCATACGCGAAAGCGGGATCATAGGCCCGCAAATTGGGCACCGGCAGCGCTAATACGTGGCTGTGACCATCCTGGTGCTGCAGGCCTTCTCCCGCGAGTGTGGTGCGTCCGGCCGTGCCCCCGATTAGAAATCCGCGGCAACGCATGTCGGCGGCGGCCCAGATCAGGTCGCCGATGCGCTGGAATCCAAACATCGAGTAATAAATAAAGAAGGGAATCGTGTTGATTCCGTGGTTGGCATAGGCCGTGCCCGCCGCGATGAACGAGCACATCGAGCCGGCTTCGGTAATCCCTTCTTCGAGAATCTGCCCGTCTTTCGCTTCCTTGTAGTAAAGGAGCGTATCCATATCCACGGGTTCATAGAGCTGGCCAAGGCTCGAGTAGATCCCCACCTGGCGGAACAGCGCTTCCATGCCGAAGGTGCGCGCTTCATCGGGAATGATGGGAACGATCAGCTTGCCAAGTTCCGGATCGCGCAGCAGTTTGGCCAGCAACCGAACGAACACCATCGTCGTCGAGGCCTCGCGTCCCTCGGTGCCTTTGAAGAATTCCTCAAAGTGAGCGGCGGGAACCGACTTCAGCGGCGTGGCGCGAACCTTGCGCTGCGGCAAGTAACCGCCCAGTTGTTGACGGCGCGCCTGCATGTATTTGATTTCGGCGCTGTCGTCAGAAGGCCGGTAGAACGGCGCGTCATGCAGTTCGTCGTCAGGAATCGGGATGCCGAAGCGGGAGCGGAACATCTGCAATTCTTCGTCATTGAGCTTTTTCTGCTGGTGGGTGATGTTCTTGCCCTCACCCGCTTCCCCCAGGCCATAGCCCTTGATGGTCTTGGCCAAAATAATAGTCGGCGAGCCTATGTGATCTACCGCGGCGCGATAGGCGGCGTGCACCTTGATTGGGTCATGTCCGCCCAGGCGCATGCGCGCCAGTTGTTCATCAGAAAGGTGTTCGACCATCTTGAGCAGGCGCGGATCGGTGCCGAACAGATTCTGGCGGAAGTAGGCCCCACTCTCTACGAAATACTTCTGGTACTGGCCGTCGCTGATTTCACCGAGTCGCTTTACCAGCAGGCCGTCGCGGTCATTCCGAATCAGGGCATCCCAGTCGGATCCCCAGATGACTTTGATGACATTCCAGCCCGCGCCGCGGAAGATGGCCTCTAACTCCTGAATGATCTTTCCGTTGCCGCGCACCGGACCATCCAGGCGCTGCAAATTGCAGTTCACCACGAAGATCAGGTTGTCGAGCTTTTCGCGCGAGGCCAGCGTGATCGATCCCAGAGACTCTGGCTCATCCATTTCACCATCGCCCAGAAATGCCCACACTTTGCCGCCGGTAGACTGCTTCAGCCCGCGATCCTCCAGATACCGGATAAAACGCGCCTGGTAGATCGCCTGAATCGGCCCCAGGCCCATCGAAACCGTCGGGAACTCCCAGAAGTCGGGCATCAGCCACGGATGCGGATAGGAACTCAGTCCTCCGCCAGGCTTCAACTCGCGGCGGAAATTTTGCAGCTTTTCCTTCGGAATTCGGCCTTCCAGAAAAGAGCGTGCGTACATTCCCGGAGCGGCGTGGCCCTGGAAATAGACCAGGTCACGATCGCCGTTCTCGGTTTGTGCCCGCAGAAAATGATTGAATGCAACCTCGTATAAGGTTGCGGCCGAGGCGAATGTGGAAATGTGGCCGCCGATGCCTTCCTGAATCTTGTTGGCCCGCACCACCATGGCCAGCGCATTCCAGCGCACCAGGCTCTTGATGCGGCGCTCCATCTCCTGGCTCCCCGGGAATGGCGGCTGTTGCAGCGACGCAATCGTGTTCTGGTAGGGAGTAGTCGCGGAGAACGGAAGATTGATGCCCGCTTCGCGGCGGGCATGCAGCGCAAGTTGCTGAAGCAAACGTCCCGCGCGGTTGGGACCGCCTTCGGCTAGAACATAGTCGAGCGAGTCAACCCACTCCCGCGTTTCCAATACTTCGATGCCGTCAGTTTCCGTTTGAGCCACGTAGAATCTCTCCGTCGGATGATGACTAGAACTCCATCATATTCAATCGCAGGGATTCTTGCTGCCCGAAAGGTGGACTCTCTGGGTTTTGATTTAGAATCTCTCCCGCGGCAGTTTGACGGCAGTTCGATGGGGCACTCGAGGGGCTCATGTTGCGAATCTTTCTGTTGTTGTTAGCGATAGTCGCGATCGTGTTGCTGGCTCCGCGGCTTCTGTCTCGCGCTGCCATGCCCGCCGTGGGCAGTGCGGCGCCCAGTTTCACAATGCCGTCGCAGGAAGGTTCGCCGGTCAGCTTGCAGGACTACCGCGGTAGATGGGTCGTCCTTTATTTCTATCCGAAAGACCAGACGCCCGGCTGCACTCGTGAAGCGCACAACTTTCAAGTCGACCAGCCCAGGTATGCCGCGCTTAATGCGGTAGTGCTGGGAGTAAGCGTTGACAGCGTCGAATCGCACAAGAAATTCTGTTCCAAGGAAGGCCTAAACTTTAAACTGCTGGCCGATACGAACGGCAAGGTCACCAAAGAATACGGTTCACTCACCAGCCTGGTTTTGGCGAAGTTCGCTTCGCGGCATACTTTCCTCATCGATCCTAACGGGAAGATCGCCAAGGTCTACCCCGGTGTAGATCCGAACCGGCACAGCGAACAGGTTCTGGCCGCTCTCGATCAATTACAGAAGCGATAGTTTCTCCGGACTATTCCAAGCGAAACTCGGAAGCACTCCGAAGACCGGGGTTTCTTGCAGTTTCTTGCAGCCTTACCCCTACAAAAGCTTTGAGCCAGCGAGGATGGAGGGAAGGACTTGGAGGCGCGGGTGAGAATCGAACTCACGCATAAAGGTTTTGCAGACCTCTCCCTTACCACTTGGGTACCGCGCCCTCAATTTTAGCGGACAATCTTTAGGATTAGCTGATTGTACTGGCAAGTGCTGACTGCTTCAACCTCAACCGCAGGTCCACACTAGCTGGAACGCGATAAAGGTTCCACGGACTTTCGTAACATCCCTGCCAGTCACTGCGAGGACTTCCTAATTGAGGCGCGGTGCGCAGATTGATGGATGTTGCGCTCAATGAGGACGAGAATCTTTACTAAGGCCGGTATTCCAGCGAGCGGATAGTGCGGATGTATTTGCGAACACAATACTCCGCGAGCCTACTAATACAAACCCAAGACAGCGGCGAGAGTTGCGGTGTCCCTGCGGCCTGTGCCTTCCTATTGCCGCCTCAGTGCAATGCATCTTGCGCCTAGGTACCCGCATCGAATCAATTAACCATGCAGTTAATTCGTAAAGTTTCGTCAACGGGCCGGAGGTGGCCTCTATGACAATGACAACGGCAACAAAAATGGCGTCGGCAATTACCCAGAAGGGTCTGCTGAAAACAGTGGGCTCGCTGCTCGCTGTGGGCCTCTTGAGCGCAACACTCGCCGCTCAAAGCGCTCCGGCAGCGCGCTACGACAATCAAATTCAAGGTGTCCTCGCGCATAAGCTGGCGGCGAAGAGGCAGTTTAGTGACGTAAAGTCCAGCGTTGAGGACGGCATCGTGACACTCACAGGTACGGTCGATCTCTACCAGCGCAAACTGGACGCAGCCAAACTCGCCCGCAAGACGGCGAAAACGGCCGGCGTGCGTAACTTGATCACCGTCGCCGGGCCGAATGTGCCTGACGCTCAACTTGAGAAGAAACTCGCGACCAAGCTCCGCTACGTTCGCGCGGGTTACGACAACACGTTCGACTATTTCGCGCTGGGCGTGAAAGACGGCGTAGTCACGGTCGAGGGTCAGGACCGCACAGGGGTTGGCCGGGATGAAGCGCTGTCTGACATCGCGAACATGTCCGGAGTGAAGGACGTGATCGAGAACATCGGAGTCGAACCAGTCTCCACGTTCGATGATGGGCTGCGCATCCGGGCGGCGCGGGCGATTTACCGCGACTCGGTGCTGAGCAAGTATGCGCTCGATCCAGCGCGTCCGATCCGCATTATCGTGGCCAACGGCCACGTAACGCTTTACGGCTCCGTGGATAACGCCATGGACAAGCAGGTCGCCGGCATCCGAGCCAACCAGCTCTTCGGCGCCTTCAGCGTGGAGAACAAGCTGGTGGTTAAAGGGAACGCTGCGGATCAGCCAGGAATGTAAGTTGGTGTTGCGTGATTCGGGCGCGGCGCAAGCCGCGCCCTTTTTTCTGTCCGTCTGCCTCATAAATTGTCATTCCGAACCGGCTTCAGCCGGCTGGTCGCCTGCAGGGCAAGCTCTGTTACCTTAGGCGTCGGTTGCCGCTCACGGCAGCCGGTTGATCAGCGAAGCCACATACCCTGCGCCGAATCCGTTATCGATATTCACCACGCTCACGTTTGAAGCGCAGGAATTCAGCATGCCAAGCAGCGCGGTCAATCCTTTGAACGACGCGCCGTAGCCCACACTGGTGGGAACAGCGATTACCGGAACACCCACCAATCCTCCCACTACGCTTGGCAATGCGCCTTCCATACCGGCGCAGACGATCACCACGCGGGCTTTGGTCAGCGCCTCGCGGTTGGCCAGCAGGCGATGAATCCCGGCGACGCCGACGTCGTAGAAGTGCTCGACCGTGTTGCCCATGAGTTCGGCGGTGACCACGGCTTCTTCCGCCACGGGGATGTCACTGGTGCCGGCCGAGACTACGGCAATGATTCCCTTACCATATTGCTTGCGGTCGCGCTGCAAGACGATTGCCCGCGCCAGCTCGCGGTATTCGGCGGCGCGGACTTTCTTCTTTACTGCGCTGAATTGTTTTCCGTTGGCCCGTGTAGCCAAAATGTTTCCTCCATGCCTGGCAAGCCGCGAGAAAATCTGGGCGGTCTGCGCCGGAGTCTTGCGCTCGCCGAAGATCACCTCCGGCATTCCCGCGCGCAGGGCACGGTGGTGATCGACCTTGGCAAACCCCAAGTCTTCAAAGGGCAAGTGACGCAGGCGTTCGACCGCCTCATCGGGCGAGAGTGCGCCGCGGCGGACCTGCTCGAAAAGCTTGCGGATGGATTCGGCGTTCACAGGGAGCAGCCAGCAGTATGCCTTCTGCCGGCGAGGTCTAGATTAGCATTCGCGAGTTAGTAGCGCCGCGGTCTCGGCGGCTTTCCAGCAGATGTTTTGCTTGCTACGCCGAGGGCGGGACGCCCTCGGGACTGCCGGCAGGATGCCGGCGCTACACGAGGCCGGCGCTAAGCGATACTGACGAATGTCGGCGGTCGGTTAGCCACGCGCGGCGGCGCGGATTCTGGCGATCACAGCGGTGCACACCTTACGGGCCTGATCCGGTTCCTCAAGATGAGCGAGGAACAGACGGCGCAAGCCGCTCTGCTTCACCTTCCCCGCCAGGTAGAGATCATAAATCTGGCTGCCGATGCGGAAGCCCCACTCCTGCGCCAACGCGGCACATTTTTCCGGATCACTACGGATGGCGGCCAGCGCCGCTTTCTCGCAGGCCGCACGAGATAACTGCGCCGATTCCTCCCCCTGCGGCGCGGGGCGAGAGGGATGGACTACCCGCGATCCGAGATAGGCCACGGTGTGTCCAATCACGGACGCATAAAACGCATCCGTGGCTGAAATAGCGTTCCGATTCGCACCGTTCCCGTTTGCACCATTAAGGCGGTGCGGCAGGCCCTGGCAGGCATGATGCAGAAAACGAGTCGCATCTTCGGCGGCATGCATCATTTGAAATTCGCGGACATAGAAGGCATTCACCTGAGGTAGGTAGGCACTGCCGCGTTCTTCCACGGCCGCCAGCATGGACTCACGTTCCTGCTCGCTCATGCCCTTGCGGGCAAGCTGGCGCATCAGGATCGCGCCCGAAGATCTGCCATAGACCTCAGGCAGCA
>JBAVAV010000824.1:0-3961 GCA_049585895.1 Candidatus Sulfotelmatobacter sp.
GTCCATTCCGTCGCCTACGCCCCCGCCGACGAACTCAAAGGCGAATTCATCAGTACCACGCGCGAGGGTTTTCGTGTTGCGCTCGATGTGAGCGTGTATTCCCTTGTTGCCGTTGCCCGGGCCGCCGCTCCGCTGATGGAAGACGGTGGATCGATCCTTACCATGACTTATTACGCGTCCGAGAAAGTCGTGCCCCGCTACAACGTGATGGCCGTAGCCAAGGCGGGACTCGAATGCTCGGTGCGCTATCTGGCCTACGATCTTGGGAAAAAGAGAATCCGGGTGAATGCGATTTCCGCCGGCCCCGTGAAAACACTGGCTGCTCGCGGCATCTCCGGCTTCGGCGACATGCTCAAAGCCCACGCCGAACACGCCCCACTAGGCCGCAACGTTGATGTGAACGAGGTTGGTTCAACCGGAGTCTTTCTCGCCTCCGACGCCAGTTCCGGTATCACTGGCGAAGTCATTTACGTGGATTGCGGATATAACATCATGGCGTTTTGAAAATAGTTCTCAGTTCTCAGCGGCGGGCAGCAGAGAATACGAAGGAAGTCCCGGGCCGTCCTGCCTCTGTGCAGCTCCGTGTCCCCCGTGGTGGACGAATTTAGGCACCACAGCAGTGATATATTCGGCGCAGGCTATTGCCGTGGGATAATTGACGTGATGCGAATCAAACACATGGCCTTAGCATTTTTTGCCGCCGCCATCCTGTTCTCGATGATCCGCGAATGGAATGCGCCCGCGGCCTGCGTACGGACGCTGCTTTTGCCTTCGGACTCGGCGAGGTCTTCCCTCTAGCTAGCGATTCGAATCTTTCGGGCGTTCTCGCTTTCACGCTCCAAAGAAATCTCCACGTCCCGCTCCCTTTGTAAGCGCGGAAACTTTTCTCCCCACTCGATAAGCAGGATACTGTTCTCGCCGCGCAGATCATCGAGCGCCAGCGTCTCCAGCTCGCGCAGCGTGTCCACACGGTAGAGATCAATGTGGAAGAGATTGACTCGCGGACCATGATACTCATGCACCAACGTAAAGGTAGGGCTGGTGACGTCTTCTTCTTCCGCCGCCTCAAACGCCGCGGCAATTCCCTTGACCAGCGTGGTTTTCCCCGCGCCGAGATCGCCGCGCAGCAGGACTAGCTTCGGTGGTGCCAGAAGACCAGCCAGAGTACGCCCGAAGGCGATCGTTTCTTCTGCCGATTGCGTGGTGATCTCTCGCGTCATCTCTCGCGGTGGGGGACGCCACCGTCGTGACAAGCCACGACCAGTATAGCGAGAGGCTGGAGCAAGTCGAGACTCCGCCCGGAGAAACGACTGGCCGCTGATCCTGATCAGTGATCAGTGATCACGGACAACTAGATTCTCTTCGTCACGGAAAATGCCGACGACTTCAGTCCAAGGATGGTCCGATCCGCCACCTGATCGAGAGAAGTCCGCAAGCGGCGGTGGTCATCGTCCTCAAGCGCGATGAAGCGGAATGGCTGCAAAACGCTATCCGCGGTTCGCCACAGCGGGTTTAGGATTTCAGCCATGCCGTGGACCGGGCCAGATTCCGTCTGGAAGGCGACCTCGACAAAATCGCCCTGCGCGAGCTGATGCGCCAGGCGCAGCAGCCCGCCGGTCGTCGAAATGGTTTTGAGTTTAGCTCTGGTGCGGCGGCCATCTTCCAGTTGAATCGCAGCCAGGACAGAGTCGCCTAGCTGGACCCGGGCCGCGCGCCGCGAAGGGTGCGGTTGGGGGAAATGGGTCATAAGGCAACTGCACTCTGACACGTCACGCGGACAAGCAACAGATTACGGAAGCAGATGGCCGGATTCCCGCGCCAGTCAAGGGATTTGGACGTGCGTAGTGAGTGAGCTTGGATAGTCGCGGAACTCTCCCATCAAGTGGCTTAGCGAACTTTGCGGCTTTCTTTGCGATCTTTGTGGTTAAAGGCTCGAAACCTTTTAGCGCCAATGTTACCGCAATTCGCGAAGTACCCCCCTACAGCGGCGTGCAACTCATGCGGCGCAAACCAGATACGAGGCAGTTACTATACGTTACGGTCCGGAAGGACACAGAGCTGAGCAGCCACCAGCTACGATCCGCCCCAGCAGATCACGGTCTTCCTGGCCGCATCGCGCGTTCGCCGAAAGGCCTCGGGTAAACCCTTCAGAAGATCTGTCGCGATCAGCGAATGCTCGCCCACCTTCTCGCGCATCACATCGCCGGCCAGTCCGTGCAGGTGGACCGCAGCAATCACAGCCACGAGCGCATCTGTCGGATGCTGCCCGATCATCCCTGCAACCATGCCTGTCAGAATGTCACCCGTGCCGCCGGTCGACATGCCAGGATTGCCGGTCGTATTCACCCAAGCCTCGCCATCGGACCGCACAACCAGAGTGCGGTGTCCTTTGAGAACAACAATCAATTCATGTTCGTGAGCGAACCTGCGCGCAACGCCCAGCCGATCCTTCTGCACCTCGCCGACAGTGCAGCCCGCCAGCCGCGCCATCTCTCCCGGATGTGGAGTAATAACCAGCGTTCGGCCTTTGCCGTTCAACTCGTCCGTGCGCCCCTCAAAAGCATTCAGGCCATCCGCATCCACGACCATCGGAACATTACTCTCCCGCACGAGTTTTCTCACCAATTCCGCCGTCTCCGGATCGCGCGAAATGCCAGGCCCGACCGCGAGCAGAGTCTTGCCTTTTGCCAGTTCACGAATGCGATCTCCCGCACCCGTCGAGATTGTGCCCGCAGCTGTCTCAGGCAATGGCTCGGTCATCACTTCGGGGTGAAATCCGGCCACGGTTGCCAGCACAGACTTCGGCGTGGCCACCGTCGAAAGTCCCGCCCCGGCGCGCAATGCGGCCATACCCGCCATCGCCGCCGCCCCGGCTTTGCCCAGCGATCCGCCGATAACCAGCACATGCCCGTAATTGCCCTTGTTCGACTCCGCCGCGCGCGATCCGATCAATGATGCGACCTCCCGCGCGGTGATCACATTCAATTGCAGCGACGAGACAATCGCCTCCTCCGGCGAGCCTATTCTGCTGACGTAAGTCGGCCCCGATGTCAGCGAGCTGAAAACATGCGCCGACCGCGGCGCTGTGAAGGTAACAATCGCATCGGCCCGGGCGACCGTCCCCGACTGTTCACCCATCGCGTCGGCATCCGCCCCGGACGGAATGTCGACGGCAATCACGGGCACTTGACTCGCATTCATCAGCGCAATTGCCTCTGCGTAGAGACCGCTCACTGGAGGTTTGAACCCGGTCCCAAGAATCGCGTCGAGATACAAGTCCGCAGACAAAGAGAGCGCGACGCGATCACTCTTTAATTCCTCGCCGGAACGCACTGCAATTGCCGGGGACGGCAGCTTGCCGAACATGACCGCGGCATCTCCCCGCAATTCGGCGGGTTCGGCCAGCAGGATGACCTGCACCTTCTTCCCCTGCTGATGCAAGCGCCGCGCCGCCACGAATCCGTCGCCGCCGTTGTTGCCCTTGCCGCAGAAAACCACAATCCGCCGGATCGCAGCGTAATGCGTCAACACATAGTCCGCCACCGCGGCGCCCGCGTGCTCCATCAGCGTAAGCGACCGCACGCCGAAGCGCTCGCTGGTGGCGCGGTCAATGGCCCGCATTTCTTCTGCCGTGACGATTTTCATAACTGACCACTTCTTCGACACGAATATAAAACAAAAAGGCCCTCCGCTGTACGGAGGGCCCGGAAGCCGCCACACAAACTCCGCTTATGGAGTGCTCTTCGACCCAGATCCCAACTGCAATGCCTGCACCCGGCTGTGCTTTACGCTGTAGGTGAAGTACACCACCAGTCCAATCGCCAGCCAGCCAAACAGCCGGATCCAGTTCCACATTCCCAGCTTGTACATCATGTAACCGTTCGAGATAACGCCAAGGATGGGGATCAATGGCACCCACGGCGTCCGGAAGGGCCGGGGCTGGCTGGGATTCGTGTAGCGC
>JBAVAV010000825.1:0-2204 GCA_049585895.1 Candidatus Sulfotelmatobacter sp.
GTGCAGGCGGATATAAGCGAGCGGGGCGGTCACGTGTTCGGTGGGGGCCAGCGAGCGGCCGAGAACCGGCTGATCGATGTTGCAGAACGCGACATTTCTCTGCGTGAAGGCGGCCAGAGTTTCAGCATTGTTCCAACTGGAGTCGCGCACTTCGACCACGCGCGGATATTCAATGAACTGGCGCAGCAGCCGGTCGAGATATTCGCGGTTGAGCGGAGTGTTCTTGAACGACACGGGAAACTGAATCAGCAGCGCGCCCAGCTTGCCTTCGCCGGCGATAGCGTCGAGGCCTTCGCGGGTCTGAACTTCGTCTTCGTCTGTGGGGCGAATCGTGGCAGCCGACGTAGGCTCCATCACCGCGATTGGCGAGTGCGTAAAGGCGCGGTAAAGTTTGGCTGTAAACAGAAACTTCCGATTCACCGCCACCACCTTGCGGCACCACAGCTTGGCCCACTCGGGCTTGAGCGGTCCGTAAAACGATGTATTGATTTCGGTGGTATCGAAAAATCGCGCCAGATATTCCAGCGGATGCTGCTTGCGCCGTTGCATGCCCGGAGGGTAGAAAATTCCCTCCCAGTCTTTGTAAGACCAGCCAGCCGTGCCAATGCGGACCTGATGCGTGAGTTCCATGGCGAACCGCAGACGGAGGGCAGAGGAAGGTTAGCACAAGGGAGAGTTCGCGTTAGGGGGCTTCTAAAACCACAACCACAGAGGGCACAGAGTCACATAGAGGGCTGGTTTCTGCGCTTTCCTCTGTGCTCCTCCGTGTCCTCTGTGGTTAGCTTCATTTCGGCGGCGTGCCCAGACAGGAACTTGCCGTCGCTCGCCAATTGTGCGACATAAAGCTATGCGCGCTCACATGTTCTTGGCTGTCATGCTATTTGTGCTGGTGAGTCAAGCGATTCCCCTGGTCGCACAAGACAAACCGGAAGCCGCCGCCGAGATTCGATTCCTGGAACTAAAGTGGACCGAATCGTATAAGCAACGTCAGGTCGCGATGCTGGCTTCGTTGCTGGCGGATGACTTCGTCATCACTATCGAAGATGGCAGCACCTACGGCAAGACGGGTTACATAAGCCACAGTGCCGAGCCTTCCGTTCACGTCGAAGTGGCGGAGATGTCCGACCTCAAGGTTCGCATGCACGGAAACACGGCGGTGGTCACGGGCGCCTATCACGAGAAAGGCGAGTCTAACGGAAAACGCTACGAGTATCACGACCGCCTGACCGATGTCTGGATGAAAAGCGGAGGCAAGTGGCAAGTTGTGGCATCGCACTACAGCGTGCCGGTGAAGTAGGGCGGTTCGGCTATCGGCACGACTGCGGAATTCTGGCTCAATCTGCAAAATCGTTATGAAATACGCATCGCCCAGCGGACTCTGGGCAAATCCATCAAGGGATTGCCTACACTGAAGCGCCTCGAACGCTCGCGAGTAGAACTGCAAAGGCTAAGTCAGGAGAGTGGGTATATCCCGGGCACCGTGGAGGATTCGCACGATTTGCAACGGCTCCTTTTCTGCATCGTAGACGATGAGGTAGTTCGGGTAAGGATGGACAGCCCAAAGACGAAGCGGTAATGACGTCAAGTCCTTCCGTATCCGTCCCGCAAAAGGAGAATCGGCAAGCAGATCACACGCCTTGAATATTGCGACCTCAACGTGATCGGCGGCTTCGGAACTGTCTCGGGCTATGAAGCTTCAAATGTCGAGGAGATCGCTTGTAGCGTGAGGCGTGAACTGATACCTGCTCATCCCCGCTACTGTTCACCGAGCCGGGATCGCTTCAGTTCGTTAAGCCTCGAACGCACTTCATTGGGATCGAGCAATTCTCCACGCCGGGCGGCGACGTAGCCTTCCTCAATTTGCGATTCGATCTCTGACCGGTGCGCAGCCAACCAAACCTCTTGTTCGTGGAGCATCGAGACGGCGCGCTCGACGAATTCGTCTACCGTTTCGTAAGCGCCGCGCTGGACATCCTGCCGAATCAGAGTCTCAAGTTCGGGACGAAGTCGAATCTCCATGTCGATATTCTACCGCTCACTCCAACGTCAGCACCACCCAATACACGCCCGTAGGATAAGTATCGGTTTTGCTGTAGCAGGCGCCTACTGAAAAGCTGCGCAGGTTAGGGCTTTCGATGGCGCGGGCGCCGCTGGCGGGCAAAACTTCCGGATGCAGACTGGTAAAGGTCAGCACGGTGTAGCGT
>JBAVAV010000826.1:0-5875 GCA_049585895.1 Candidatus Sulfotelmatobacter sp.
CAGAAATTGCCGGGGTTCGTACACATGCTCCAGAACATCAAAACAGGTCACGACGTCGAAGGTTTCGGCGGGGAAAGGCGCGTCGAGGGCATCCCCCACGAAAATTTCCGCGCCGGTATTGAACCTGGCTCTTTCGGCCGTCGACGCCTCCATCTCAATTCCGTAAAGCTTCCATGTTCCACCCTTCATCGTCCCCAGAAATCCTCCTGAACTGCATCCGATATCAAGGATGGCGCCGCCCTGCTTATATCTCGAGATACGTTCCCGGTGCCCGTGCCAGCGCTCTGCCGCAGACTGCTCGCCTCCTAAAACGATGGCCTTGTGATAGTCCTCACCGTAGTGAAACCCCATTTCATCGGGTTTCGGAGGGTTTGCCAGCCAGATGCACGCACAGGAACAGCACCGCATTAAGTAGTAGGGCTCTCGGCGCAAATGAAATCTGTCAGGAGCGCTTAAGAAATCTACGATCTTGAGGCTGCCGCACAGCGGGCATGCAGGAGACAGGAGCGGAGTTCTCTCGGATATCCTCAACTCCACCTTTGCGCTACTGGTCGTTGCGCTATTCGTCGATGTGGATGGCTTGCCAGTTGCAGGTGCGGTTGGTGTGCTAGGCATTGGTTCGAACCCATTTCTGTGTTTGCTGATCGTAAGTCTTTAAAAGTTTCGCGGGGTTTCCGGCGACCACACTGAAAGGTGGAAAACTGCGGGTTACGACCGCATTGGCTCCCACCACGCTGTTGTGTCCCAGCGTAAGTTCTCCATGGTTGCAAACCACCACGGCGCCATAGCCCAACCAGCAGTTCCGGCCAATTCTGATCGTCCCTCCTTCGGTTACACCCTGCGCATGGATGGGAAGCTCTTTTCCAGAGAATTCATGGTTATGATCCATGATCAGCACCGACGGTGCAAGAAGCACATCCCCTTCAAGAATGATCTGATTTTTGCTGGAGATCGTCGAGCGCCGCCCTATCTTGCACCCCGATCCTAAGACAATCTTGGGTTCAGCGCTGCTTGGAACAGTAATAATGTTAAGCCACACTTGAGGAGCCAACCAAACGTCGTCGCCCAGACTTACAAGTCTCGAGACGGATCGCCGCATCTCACACGAGTAATCGACCGACGTTTTTTGTCCGAAAGCCGCAAACGGGTAGGTCTTTTTCAGCCAGATCGTATGGAACCAAGTTCTGCTCCTGGAAAACAGGTCTAGAGGATCTTCCCGGGGAGTCCCGAATTCGTTGCGCAAGCGGCCCTGTCTAGCCACTCACGCCTCCGATGGCAGGTGGACCCAGGTCGGCGCGGTGGGGAAGGAAAACACCCAGAAAGGCCTTCCATTCCAACCCAGTCACTGACTTGGTGAGGCGTAAGGCTGGCCACGCCATCAGCAAGCACGCCAGGGATGCCTCTCCCAGTTTCAGCGTAGCCAAAAGACGTGCGTTGGACACGCTTGGGAGCGGAATCTGGGCGGCGACAACGCCGGCTGCAAGCACTAATGCGGCTGCCCCGGTTAGTTTCACTGCGTCCGGCAGCAATGTTTTCGCCTGGAAGGAGTGGAATGTTTGCGTGAGCGCAAACAGCATGAAGAGCACTCCCGCCAACTCTGCGATCGCCAATCCCGCCAACACTCCGTTGAAACCCAGCCTTCGCGCAAATACCGCAATGGATGCTAGTATCACAATGCGCAGAACCTGCCGGACATTGTCCATCACCGCCCTCCCTGAAACTCTGTAGAGGACGAGTTGCAGCAAAGAGAATCCGTGAAACAGCCCCGCAAGACTGACCAGGGCCAGTGCTGTGCCGAAGGAAGCGCTTTCCTGGCCAGTCCAGGCAAACACAATGGTCGTCCCGAAAATGGAGATAAAAGCCAGGGGGAACAATGTGAGTCCGAGCGTAATTTTAAAGGACTTGAGGAGCAAAGCCCGCATCCTCTCCGTCGAGCCCGAGGCATAGACCAGGGTGCCCCCGGATAGGACTGGGAGGAGGAATGCATCGTGAATCATCAGAGCCGAGGTCACCAAACGGGTGACCAGGGCATATCCTCCGGCAGCATCCGCGCCGAACGCCCGCAGAATGGCGAACGGCATGATCGAGCCGTACAGCACCTCGAGAACATTGACCAATTGATAGCTTCCAGCAAATCGAAATAATTCCGGCAACACACTCTTGGTCAAATGTTTTATGCCCAGACGGATTTGCGGGACAACACGCTTGGAGGCAAAATAGCAACTAAGCACGAATCCAATCTCGGATGCCGCCATCACCAAAGCCATGGCGAAGAGGCCGTAACCAAAATGAAGGACAATGACAATGGCCACTGCTTCCGCCACTGTATAGGAAGTTGTAAATTTTCGGGCCAGGTCAATCCGATGGCCGCCCATCACAATGGCTTCGAATACCGCGCCCACGTTCGACAGGACCATGATCAGGGCCAGTACGGAGATAGAGCCGGCCGTCGAATGCAGAAATTCCTGTGGAACTCCGCCCGCCTTAGCGATTTCCCGTGAGAAAAACACAACCGGAATCAGTCCGGCGACTGACAACACCAGCATCAAGGCGCAGCCGGTGCTGAGCAATCTGTTCGCTGCTGCGTAATCCTTGTTCCCGGTGGCCTCGGCAACGTATTTCTGAAACGCGGATTTGACGCCAACGCTTCCAAACCGCATGTAGGCCGCGGTCGTCATGATAATCGACCAGATTCCGTAGCCTCCCAAGCCGAGATGAGCGATCACGATCGGGATCGTGACCAGGCGCGTGGCCACTTGGGCGAAGCGAGATACTATCCCGAAGATAGTATTCCTTCCAATGCTGACGGCCAGGTGGTGGCTCGAAGTCGGTGGTGCAGACGTTGGTTCTTCTACGATGCTTCGCACTGTTTCAAACTCTCTTATGCCGTCCGGCAATATTATTTCAAGCTCGTAAATCTGGGACGCCGGAGCCTTTCCGGCCGCTTGCGGCGATGGGGATACTGTTAAGTTCGCCTTCTGGTTCTTGCTTTGCGGTTTCGTCCTCGTTCCAGCAAACTACGGTTCGCCGAAAGATCGTAAACTTGCTGGCTTGACCCAGGCGATGAAAAGCGGTTTTTCTGAGAGATGCCAACTGGGCATGATTCCACTCGGCGGCTTCGATAAACGCGCGTCCGGTACACTCAGTAGTCAAGTGGTGAAGGATGTGGGTCAGCAGCAAAGGATTCAGTCCCTGACCGCGATAGGACGGAAACACGTAAAAATCGAACAGGTGGATATCCTCCGGCCCTAAACGGAAGTAGTGAGGCTCCACCGTCTCCCCCTGCAGAGTCCAGCCATAACCGGCCAGCCTGCCCTCAGACTTAATCATCCACAGCGACGCCCCCTGCCCGAAGCGCTCTTTGATAAATCGGTGGGCCACCTTGGAATTCCAGGAATCGATGATCGCAGCAAGGTCCAGCGAACTGACTTCAGTTTCGTTTCCCTTCCGCTCCACCGTCAGAGAACCCGGCAAGCCTACCGGACCCGCGTCCAGTGCAGACAGGTCACAGTAAAAGAGAACCATGCGGTTTGAAAATAGCGCGCGACTCACCTCCAGCGCGGCACGGCGGACCGTCGCTCCAGAGCCGTTCCGCTGGTGGTAAAGGGCCAGCCGCGAGATGAAAGTGGAAATACCCATGATGGCCGGTCCGACTGCAGCCTAGGCTTTGCGCGGAGCGTTCTCCGAAAAAAGTGCGTGCAGGCAGGCCAAACTCACGTGGACGCGATTTCCGCTATCCGCATGTCTGGAGGCGCCGAGAAAGCCCGAGGCCGTGCCAAACAGATAACGAAGCACATGATGGCAAAACAGTATGCTCTGGATTCCCAGCCGTCCGTACAGACCGTGATGCTTGGACCAGTAGCGAACCAGGGACCGTTGTTGCTCCACTGCAGACCATACCGGCTGCGCAGCCGCGCTGGTGCCTCGGTGATGAATTGCCTCTGCACCCGGAAGAAAAACTATCTTCCAGCCCGCCTGCCAGCAACGCTTGCACCAATCCACATCTTCGCCGTACATGAAAAAACTCTCGTCCAACAAACCAATGTCCTTCACGGCGTCGGCTCTTAACATCCAAAAGCAACCCACTAAAACATCGACAGGCATCGTCCGGTCATGAGGAAAAAATAGCATATGCTCGCCGCTGAACAGGCGATTGCTCGGCAGTGCGCTTGCCAGGCCGGTTGCGGAACAGAAATTGTTCCAGAGAGTCGGAAACTGGCGGCACGAACTCTGGAGTGTTCTATCGGAGTTCAATACGCGCGGACCTACATTGCCCACGCCGGGATTCTGATCAAGATAGTCCGCCAGTGCATCCAGGCATCCCGGCAGAACCTCGACATCGGGATTCACCAGGCCGATATAGCGCCCACGGCTCTCTTGGATTGCCAGATTGTTGGCTTTGGCGAAGCCGAGATTCTCCCCGCTTCGGATCAGCTTGACATGCGGAAACTTGGCTTCGACCAGGTCCGCGGAACCATCCGTCGAGGCATTGTCAACGACAATAATCTCCACGCTCCTAGATGGAGGCGCCACGGACAAACTATCCAGGCACTCCTCCAGATAGTGCCTGCTGTTCCAACCGACGATGATGATGGAAATATCCATTAAAGGCGCAATCGACTAATAATTTAGGTGGCTGACTGTGCGAAAGGGCGGGCGCGGCGCAGTTTGCTCAGGCAGCCACGCAGCGATCTGTAGGCGGCCTCCCCTGAGGTGATGATCGCCGAAGTCACAACGCTGTTGCTCGCAACCAGCGGGCTCATATGACAGACATCGGCGCCGGAGAATCCGCTCTTGAAATGATAGACTCCCGGGTTTCCCTCCGGGTCGATACCGCCCAGGTCGTACCACTTGAAGCCGTTTTCCTTAAGCCATTGAATCAGGGACCACTGCAGCAGGTAGGCGCCTTTTGAATTGAGGCCTTCATCGCTGGTTGCGCCAAGCAGGTAGCTCGCGGAGTTGCCCATCGCCGTGGAAACGATTCCAGCGACCGGAACTCCCTCCTGCATGCAGATCATGATCCGCTTGCGATGATTTTCCGGCAGGTCCTGTTGGATCCGACCGAACTCTTCCACGTCAACGCTGGTCTCGAACCCTTTGCGTTTCCGCATCTGGTTGTACATCTGGCAAAAAACTTGGTATTCCCCCGTGCCGCTGCCTGCAACGATTTTCAATCCGTTCTTTTCCGAGCGAGTGAGCGCGTTCCGCCATTTCTTGTCCAGATTCCTGCGCAGTTCCTGGAGCGGAGGCGCGAGATCGAGAAGGAAAGTCCTGTACGTGTTGCTGTGGGTGTGAGGTTCCGGTGAAAATCCGGCGAAAGAGGATTGAAACACCTCAGTTCGCGAGGTCCCGACGAAAGCGTTCGGAAGGACGCGTAACAGGAGCCTTCTCTTGCTGACATATTCTTCCTGCAGAGCGCGGGCCATACGCAAGACCTTCTCGGGTTCAAGCCCTGCCCCACGCCGGTGGCACAGAGGGCCCCAGCGCAGATATGCGATGCCGAACTTGAGGGTTGTCGGGCGGATGATCCTGAGCTGAGCCATCCCCAAGACTTCCCCGTTGCGCTTTAAGACCAGATGGCTGAGGTTCTTTGACCCCCAGCGAATGGCGCCATACGACCATGTCTGATAGAGGTTGGCATCGTCGAACAGATCGAGCATTGCCGACCATTCAGCGGGCGATGTGCGATCCACTTCGACGTCATAAGCCAGATCCGGCACGAGTCTAGTTGACCTTCTCCAACTCAGGAAGTCTCTCGTAAAGCTCTCGGTTCGCAGTGCCGGAAAGCCGGTTCCTTACGGCGCGAAGTCGTGGCAGCACCTCAATCTCCGAAAAGAAGCCGGCATCGCTGGAAGCTTTGACGCTGATCCTGTTG
>JBAVAV010000827.1:0-8226 GCA_049585895.1 Candidatus Sulfotelmatobacter sp.
GAACAGGATCTCTACCGGCGGATTTCGCAGCTTTGGGAGTCCGTTGAATGGGACTGGTATCGCGGAGATCCGAAGAGCGACTTCATCTACTGGCACTGGTCTCCAGAGTGGGCCCGGCAAATTCATCATCCGCTCATAGGGTTCAACGAAGTCATGATTACGTATCTGCTTGCCATGTCGTCGCCTACGCACGGCGTGCCCGCTGAGATGTACTACTCGGGGTGGGCGGGTCAATCGAAGACGGCGTTCGACTATCGCGGAGGCTGGTCCGGCAGTACCGACGGCGATCACTACTCTAACGGACACACATATTACGGGATCAAACTCGATGTGGGTGTCGGTACCGGAGGCCCGCTTTTTTTCACCCACTACTCTTATGTGGGTTTCGATCCGCATGCCCTGCACGACCGCTTCACGTCCTCCTATTTTGAGAACAACCGCAACATCGCGCTGATCAACCGAGCATATTCGATTGCGAACCCGAAACACTACGAAGGCTACGGTCCCGGCGCGTGGGGTCTTACTGCCAGTGACGGGCCAGCCGGCTACGTGCCGCACGCGCCCGACGACGGCAGCGACAAGGGCACGCTTACACTCACCGGCGCGCTGGCTTCGTTTCCTTACACACCGGAAGCCTCGATGGCAGCTTTCAAGCACTACTACCGTGACCTGGGCGCTCAACTCTGGGATATCTACGGTCCGCGCGACGCCTACAATCCGGGGCAGGACTGGACCTCGACGATCTACATGGGGTTGAACCAAGCTCCCATCACCGTCATGATCGAAAACTACCGCACCGGCCTGATCTGGAAGAATTTCATGGCTAACTCGGAGATTGGCATTATGTTAGGTAAACTCGACGCCGTGACGGGAAAATAGCGATAGCTAAGCAAACCATCCGCTGCGAGGCAACCGACGGCAGGTTTAGATATTCAAGCTGAAGATGTAGGAGCACGCGAAGCATGGGTGCGGCGAAATGCCAACCCTCCAAACCCCTCGACGCGCTCATCTTCTTCATTATTTATGCGATGCGCAGCGTCCTCGTAGCGCCGACCAATATAACGACTACGATCACGGCGTTCACACTACGTTCCTGTGGACGCCTGATCGAGAATCGTCACCGCAATGGCCAGTCGAAAATCACTTAGAACTCAATCCTCAGCGCGAGCTGCCCAACACGGTTGCCGCCAGCGTCACCGGTGCGAGCCTGGGTAACCTGCCCGAAATGGCCGTCCGTTAAATTGTTGCCCGGATCATCGAAGTTTACGTGGTTGGGGAGATTTGTAAAGCTACTCTCGAACTTCACTGTAAATCGCTCAGTAACCCGGAAGCTCTTGCCGAGTCCCAGGGAGAAATTTATGGTTGTGGGGCCAATGAGCGTCCCCACGTGGGCGTTGCCGAAGCGGCCAATTGGACCCGTCGTGCAGTTAAGCTGATTTCCGGAAAGGTCCTGTCCTGCGGCTTCGCCGGGGCAGGCGAATACGTTCGGGTTAAACCAATGCTGGGCGGTAGGGTTGGAGATGTTGGGCTGGCCGAACAGGTCGGGCCGATTAAAGCCACTATGGGAGTTCTCGGAGGTATCATATTGCAGGAACGGAGTCAGGAACGGTCCGGTTTGCGCTAAGAAAATAGTGCTTAACCGCCAACCTCCGACGATCCCGTTCAGCACGCCATTGGCATTGCCCAGAAGGAAGCGCCCTTTCCCAATCGGAAGTTCGTCGACCATGGTCGTAATCCAGCGATGTTTGCGGGTACCGCCGACATTCCCGTAATCCCCCCTTAGATTGTATTGGTTCATCGCAAAGCCCGTAACTTCCCCGGAAAAGACGGAGCCGGGCCACGATTCGGTGTCCGCCAGGTTGCGCGCCCAGGTCCAGGTAGATTGGAACGTAAGCCCGTGGGAATACTTGTGGATGACCTCGGTCTGCAGCGATTCATACGTGCTGACTGCTCCGCCAGCCCGGGTAAAGATTCTACGAAAGGCTGGAAACGGCGGCAGATTGGGATTGGGTGAGATAGCAGAAGGAAGCGGCTGATTAATATCCGGCCCCCAGGTGAGCTGATCCCCGCGGTTGGCAATATACGACACACGCAGGGCGGTGTTGCCATGGAGTACGCGCTCGACGGTTAAGTTCCACTGGATGCTGTAGGGGTCCTTCTTGTCGAACTGATTCGCAGTTCTGTAGTTCTGGCTACCATACCCGCTTTGCGAGGTGCCACCACTTTGGACAGCGGGGAATTGAAAGAAGCTGGGGTCGCTAGAAGAAGCATTGAAATACGCAGCGAGGAAGCCATCGTGGACGCCGGCAGTGGAGTAGAATACCGCCCCCAGAGTCGTAACATCGAAAATGCCAATGCCGCCGCGAATCACCGTCTTGTTGTCCGCAAATGGCCGGTAAGCAAACCCGATGCGAGGAGCGAAATCAGTGTAAGTCTTGCGCAAGCCTTCCGGCCACCCGGCCTGTTTGGCGGTCAAGAATTGAGTGCAGGGAACATTGGGGTCGGGCCCAGCATAGTTGGGGATGACGTTTGGTGTGTCGCATGCATTGATGGCCTGTGCAAACAGAGGCTGCGTCGCCGCCAGGGACCTGGGATCCGAGGAAATGATCACGCGCCCTGGCTGCGTCCCCGGGTTGCCCGGAGTCGCCGCTGTGCCGGGAGTGGTGGGATCAAAGTTGGTGTGATTGATGGGATCGATGAACGGTGGCAACCTTGAGATGCGTACTCCAACGTCCAACGTCAGCTTTTGCGTGGCTCTGAATGTATCCTCGGCATAACCGTAGTAGTGCGTGGTCCTGCCATCGATAAGCCCCGGCGTGTGGACAACGTAGGTATAGTACGGGACTCCCAGCAGGAAATCGGAAAAATCGTTACCTGTGTATCCGTAGCCGCCATTGAAATAGAAATCGCCGTAGTCATCCGCGTTGGTGTCGCTCCAGACATTGGTCAGGCGGAGCTTGCGGAGATCAAAGCCAAACTTCATGGTGTGCTTTCCCTTGGTCCAAGTTACGTTCTCACTGATCTGGAGGTTATTGGAGAGCAGCGGGTTGATCTGGGAGTGGTAGATTCTGGTGATGCCCATAGTCTCAAAGGCAAATTCGGGGAATCCGCCGGGACCGAAGTGGGGGCCAAGGCCATTGGGGGAACCCAGATTGAGACCCAGCGTTTGCATGAAGGACGCTCCATCAAACGCAAAGGTCCCGCCATGATTCCCGCGGCTGAGTCCCACTCGCAATTCATTGATCAGGTTCGGAGTAATGGCGTAGTTGTGAGCGATGACGATCTGGTTGTCGTGTTCGAAGTCGTGTTCGGAGGGGAGGAGTTGGTCGGTCCCGTTCGGATTCACAGTCCTGATGTTCTTGTAGGTCCAGCGTCCGAATATGTTCTGCTTGGAATTAATAGTGTGGTCGAGGCGAATATCGAACTGGTCGGAGAGGATGGGATTGGGAACGTTCTTGACGTAGTTGATCGCTCCCTCAACGAAAACGTTCGGGTCGCCCGTATTGGGCAACGGATAAAACGGTTGAATCTTGGTGGCTACCGAATTGATCTGATTGGAAGGGATCATGGAGTTCGGGAAGGGCGTTCCGTCGAGCTGATTCACGGTGACAGGAGTAACGCCGTCGTTCTGGAATACATTCCTGAAGTCGCCGTTCCACATGGCTTGAGTGGGAACTGTCTCATGCAGGACCTCTTGGGTCCGGTACCGCATGCCCTCGTAGTCGACAAAAAAGAAGGTGTGGTTCTTGAAGATGGGCCCGCCGAGTGAACCGCCAAATGTGTTTGCACTCTTGGCCGGCTTACCCGCGGTGGCGCCGAATTGCAGAGCATCGAGCGCCGCATTCTGAAAGTATTCAAATGCAGATCCATGGAGTAAGTTGGTGCCAGACTTGCTGGTAGTTGTGATGTCCGCTGCCCCGCCATACTCCGCGCCGCCCCCCGCGCCTTGCACCTTCATTTCTGAAATACTTTCCGCTGAGGGGAACATGTCCACCTGAGGGCCGGAATAGCGCACGCTCGATGTATCAATACCATCGATCGTGTACTGCACTTGATTGACCCCTGTTCCCTGGACGGAGAAATTGTTATATTTGTCGCCGGTGACGCCGGGGAGAAAAGCCAACAGGTTATACGGGCTGGTGCTTCCGGCACCCCGGTAATTGGCAGGTAGGCCCAGCACCTCGGTGCTGGTGATGCTGGTTGAAATGGACTCGGATTCGGTGTTGACGAGTTCGGCGTGGGCTTCGACGGTGACGTTTTCGGTTGTGGCTCCGACCACCAACTTCAGGTCAGTGCGAACGATCTGTCGCGTGGTCAACCGGACGTCCTTTACTATCAGCTCGCGAAAACCCTCGGCTTGCACGGTGATTGTGTACAGCCCTTCCTTCATGTTTTCGGCCTGGTAATTTCCCTGCGCGTCAGTGCGCACTTCGGTCGAAATGTTTTCGCCCTGGTTCGTGAGCTTAATCACCACGTTGGGCACGACCGCGCCTGAGGCGTCAGTGACCGAGCCCAGAAGGGTTCCGAAGGTGCTTTGCCCGAGTCCGGGTGTGGTTAGACACACAGCAACCACCGCGATGGTGAGCGCAACGACGAAAGGCTTTAGTTTCATTGGAGGTCTCCCGCCCCGGTCGGCGCTGCATCCGCCACACCCCGAGGAAACCGGTTTCATGCCGCAAATTGCGCGAAGCATATGCCACAAATATGTCGATAGTCAAGACGAAAAATAATGTGCTGCCCTATTCAGATGTAAACTGGCATTCTCGATGAAACTGAAGACGAAAGCGTTCCCGTGGGTCATGTTGCTGGCAGGATGTACCACCACGGCCTCCGCCGCCCCTTTACCTGCCGTTTCGCCCCATCCCAACATCGTGCTGATCACGCTCGACACGACCCGCGCCGACCGCATGGGTTTCCTGGGATCGAAGTTGGGGCTTACTCCGAATCTGGACGCACTGGCTCGCCAGGCGGCGGTCTTCTCGCGCGCCTATGCCCAGGTGCCGCTGACGACCCCCTCACACGCCGTCATGCTCACCGGAACTTACCCGCAGTTCAGCCACGTCAACTACATGGGAGACTCTCTCGACAAGACTCTTCCATATCTGCCGGACACCCTTCACAAGAATGGCTACCGGACCGCCGCATTTGTGGGGGCGCTGGTACTCGACCCCAAGAAATTGGCGCCTGGATTCGAACGCGGCTTTGACGTCTACGACGCCGGATTCCATCGGCGACGATCGGGCGAGGACCACTACCATAGCCTGGAGCGACGCGGCGAAGAGGTGGTGAGTCGCGCTCTGGCTTGGCTGAGCAAACGCCCGGCTGGACCGTTCTTTCTTTGGGTTCATCTCTACGACCCTCACGATCCCTACAGTCCGCCGGAACCGTACAAGACGCGTTACCAAGGGAAGCCTTACGACGGAGAGATTGCATATACAGACTCGGTGGTGGCGAAGCTAATCGCCGGATTGCGAACGCGCGCTCTATTCGAAGGCGCCTTGATCGCCGTAATGGCTGACCACGGTGAGGCGTTCGGAGAGCATGGGGAGAACCATCACGGCATTTTTCTTTACGATGAGACTATTCACGTTCCCCTGGTGATCAAGCTTCCCGGGCGACACGCCGCGAGGAAAGTTGAAACCAGGGTCGGGCTGGTAGACGTCGCGCCTTCGATCCTGCGGGCCGCACATGTTCCGGTCCCCGCCGCTATGCAGGGCGAGTCTCTCTTGAGCTTCATGACATCCGGCCAGAATAGCTCTGCTGACCAGCGGAACGATTCGAATCTGCAGCGTCCCGTCTATGCAGAAAGCGACTATGGTCACCTTTCTTTTGGCTGGAGCACGTTGCGAGCGTGGCGAACGGAAAAGTACCTGTACATTGATGCACCGGAGCGAGAGTTGTACGACCAATCGGCAGATCCGCTAGCGGCCCATAACCTTGCCCCTGAATTCAAAGCAGTAGCGGACACAGCGGCAACTCTGCTGGCGGAGTTCTACCGCAAAACGAAAGGGGCGGACGCAGAGAAGACAGAGTTGAATATGGAGCAAAACGAGAGCCTGCATGCCCTCGGCTATATGAGCTCCAGTTCGGGGACTTCCAGGACCTCCGACACTCAGAGCGGACCCGATCCCAAGCAAAGAATTGCTGTCGCCAATCTTTTCTATGAAGCACTGGTCGCTGTAGAGAATGAACGCTATGAGGAAGCTGTCCCAGTCTTGGAACAGGTGGTCAAGCAGGAACCGAATACTCCCGCAGCTTATCTGCAACTCGGCCGCTCCTACATGGCGTTAAAGGACTACCAGAAGGCGGTAACGCCGTTGCGGAATTTGGTTGAAAAGAAGCCGGATGACGCTTTCGCGCAGTATGAATTTGGATGCGCATTGGTGAAGACCGGCCACTGGGATGAGGCGGCACCACATTTCGAAGCCGCTGTTTCGCAGATGAGCAGCTCGTCCATGATGCACTTCTATTTGGCTCTTGTGTATGAACGAACGTCACGAAGTACGGAGGCCCTGGCAGAATTCCGCAGCGCGCTGAATCTGGACCCAAACCACTTTCCGGCGAACCTTCTTCTGGGCCGCATGTTTGTCATGCAACAGAAAGCAACGGACGCCCTGCCGTATCTGCTCAAAGCAATCAAGCTGCGTCCCGACGCGATTGACCCGCACCGTTTCCTGGCTGATGCCTACACTCAGCTGGGACAGGAAGCAAATGCCAGTCGAGAGCTTGCGGAAGCTGAGCGCATCAGGTCACAAGGTGGTTCCAGACTCGGAACACCACTTGATGATTCCGGTGGTGACATGAATCGGCAATGATCGATGCGGCCGAAGCCCATCCCCTTGACTTCGGCGCGTTCCGCGCCCTCGCAATGCCCTTTTACGGGCAGTGGTGGCGCATGCTTGTCACGCGCATGAACCCGCCCAGTTCACTTCCGGGTCGCCGTCAACGGTGCTGCCCTGAAGCTTTCCAGCCTTATTAGAATGAAGCGGGGCAAGCGCCTACAATGCGACACAAGGAGTTGGCTATGTTCATGTCACCTGGCAGGATGCTTGGATTCATTGCAACACTCCTCACTTGCTCTGCTGCAAACGCGCAATCCGGCAAATCTCTTCCCGGATGCGAGCCGCCTCGGGAACTAAGCATCGCTATGCGCGAGCAGCTCGATCCGAAGAAGTTTCAAGGGATGAAAACGTACGAGCGAATGGCGCGACGGGTGGAGATCATTCAGGCGCTGATGGAGAAGTTTCCGCGCGAAGTCTATCCCGCGCACGATTTGATCTGGTATGCATGGTATGGCGGCCTCGACTTGTTGCCCGCGTTGCAGCAGAGTTTTACGGCGCGCGAGAAGGCAAGCCCACGTGACCCGGTGGCGGTCTACTGGTCCGGATACTCCCGTTTCTGGGACGACGCGCCCGAAGGGATTCGGAAGTTCGAGCGAGCGCGGGAACTGGCCCCGAATTCCCCATGGCCATATCTTGGGCTCGCAGGACTCTACGGGAGAGGAAAGACGCGGGATCTTAAGGCGCTGAGCGACAATGTCGCAGCCTTCTTCAATTTGTGCCCCAGTTCGACCGATGCCGAAGCGCAACGCTGGCTTGCGACGGAAGGAAACCAGGATCGAATGGCAAAGGTCGCGGTTGCCATACGTGCGCGGCTTCGCGACGAAACCGATCCGGCCGTGCTGCTGTCGTACGAAACCCTGTGGGGGCTTGAGTTTCGAACGCTTCCGCCGACAGAGCACGAAGCGCTCCGGAGGCGGGTGTCCGATGATTTGAAGCGCCTTGAAGCAGTCGTACGCGCGCCTGATGCCGAATTCCAGGCATTTCTGATTAGCGGGTATAAGCAGAGTTCCGCGTCGGCCGAAACGGTACGAGCGAAGGAAGATCGCCTGCTTAAGGAATTTCCCAAGTCGAGCGAAGCGCTACGCGTGACCCGAGACCGCTGGGATAGTTTGCATAAGGAACCGGCGGACGAGAGCGACACGGCGGCTTGGGAAAAGTACGACCGTGAGTACAGGGAAGCAATGAAGGGATGGATCCAACAGTTTACGGACGACTATTACCTCTCTCATTACGGGTGGAAGGAGTTGGTCGATCGTGACGGGGCCCTGCCGGAGAAGGAAGTGCTCGCGCTGTTTGAATCGGATGTTAAGGAGTCGGAAGAGGCGGAGTATCTCAGCTTGGAGTCAACAATGGCAGCAAAGTTTCTCTTGAAGCATAATGTCCG
>JBAVAV010000828.1:0-10361 GCA_049585895.1 Candidatus Sulfotelmatobacter sp.
GACCGTTACTGCAACGTTGCGGGAGTTCCGGCGCTGCGTGAGGAGATCGCGGTCTATCTGCAGCGCACCCGAAATCTCACTGTGTCTCCGGCCAACATCGTGCTGGCGCCGGGCTGCAAGATCGCTCTATTTCTGGCCATGCTGGCGCTGCTCGAGCCCGGCGACGAAGTTCTTTACCCCGATCCCGGATTCCCGGGCTATCCCTCGATCACGCTTGGCCTGGGCGCCGTCGCGGTGTCCTTCGAGTTGTCAGCTCGTAACCGATTCCAGCCGGACCCCGCCGAGGTCGCCGAGAAGATCACGTCTCGAACTCGCATGTTGCTGACTAATTCGCCCGGAAATCCAACTGGGACGGTCTACACCGACGAAGTTCAGCGCGCCATGGCGGAACTGGCCGTGGAGCACGACCTGTGGGTTGTTTCTGACGAAATCTACGCGCGCATTCTTTATGGTGGCGAGTACGTTTCTATGTTGCGATACCCGGGAATGGCTGAGCGAACCCTGATCGTTGACGGCTTCTCCAAGAGCTTTGCCATGACCGGGTGGCGCCTGGGCTATACCATTGCGCCGCCCGAGGTCGTACCCGCGCTGGTGATGCTGGCGATCAACAGCTACACCTGTGTCGCCGAATTTACGCAATATGCGGCGATTGAGGCTTTGCGCGACCGCGACGGAACCACGCCGCGCATGGTCGGCGAATTCGCCCGCCGCCGGAAGGAATTCGCCGCCGCTTTGAATAGAATTCCGGGCTTTCACTGTGAGCCGCCGGATGGGGCGTTCTATGCCTGGGTCAACATTCGCGGTACGGGCGTGAGCGCCGAAGAGGTCTGCCATATCCTGCTGGAAGACGCGGGGGTCGCGGCTATCCCCGGTGCGGCATTCGGGCCGGCGGGCAAGGACTTTGTGCGCTTCTCGTTTGCCTCGTCGATGGCGAATCTGCAAGAAGCCGTTGCTCGCATAATGAAGGTATCGACGGCCTGGCAGGGAAGTTTGGCCGGCAGATGAATGGAAACGAGCGGGACTGTAAAATTTGACTTGACTCTCAAGAGGGACGCTGACTCGATGAACCGAACTTCCTTCCTGGTGCGCGCAACTCTTCTTGCAGGAGCTGTGTCTGTCGTTTCCCAAAGCAGCGCTCAGGCGCGACCGTTCCCCGGTCCGGACGTCCAACAGATCTACCAGCGTCTTCTTCCCGAGATTGAAAAGATTCCGGCGTTTGACCATCATGCCCACCCCGGCTACGCCGACGATCCGGATGTCGATGCAATGGCCGCACCTCCTAATGCCAGCGCTCCCTTGCGCACGCGCGGCGACAATCCTGAGCTAATTGCCGCAGCCAAGGCGCTGTTCGGATATCCATATGGAGATTTCTCATCCGAACACGCCAAGTGGCTGGTAGCGAAAAAAGCGGAGCTGAAAAAACAACACCCTGGGACCGCATATTTCAATTTGATTCTCGATAAGCTCAATACCGAAAGCTCCGTTGCCAACCGCGCCATGATGCCGGACTACCTCGATCCCAAGCGTTTTCCGTGGGTATTCTTCGCCGACTCCTTTATGTGGCCCTTCAACAACGAGCACGAGACTGCGCGCAACCCCGACGAAGGAGTCTTCATCCCGCTGCAAGAGAAAATGCTGCGCCGCTGGATGCAACAGGAGAGCATTCGCAAAGTTCCCTCCACGTTCAGCGACTACCTTGAGTTCATCGTCCGGGTGCTGGCGGACAACCAGAAAAAAGGCGGCATCGCGATGAAGTTTGAAGTGGCCTACTTCCGCCCCACGACCTTCTCCGATCCGACGCGTCAGCAAGCAGAAGACGTTTACCGGCAATACGCGTCGGGCGGAGTCCCCAGCGAAAAAGATTACCGGACTTTTCAGGATTACATCTTCCGATTCCTGGTGAACCTCGGCGGCCGCATGAACCTGCCCGTGCACATTCACAGCGCGGTCGGCATCGGCGACTACTTCAATCTCAGCGAGAGCAATATCATGAATCTGGAGAGTGTGCTGCGCGATCCGCGCTACGCGAGCACGACCTTCGTCATGATTCACGGCGGGTATCCGCTGGAGCGGGAAGCCATCTTTCTTGCGGCCGCGAAAAACGTATATATGGATTCGTCCGAGATGGAACTCATCCAATACCCCTCGTCGTTCAAGGAAACTCTCAAGCAGTGGCTGGAAACCTTCCCCGACAAGATCACATTCGGAACAGACTGTTTCCCGTACAATGACGTTCTGGGCGCGGAGGAGAGTTACTGGCTCGGCGTGCGATCATCCCGAACCGCATTGGCCGCGGCACTGGCTGAGATGGTCTCTGAAGGAGAGATTGACGAGTCCCGCGCTCTTGAGCTCGCCCACGGCTATCTGCACGACAATGCAGTGAGACTGTACCAAGGTCGAGTGCACTAAACCAGCAAGCCGGAAACCAGCAAGCAATAGGGAACAACTATGACAAAGCCGAAGAGATCGAAGGCAAAACACTCCTCCCGCAAGGGCAGAAGGAAGGCCACGAAATCTCACGCACGCGCCGAGCGGACCGTAACAAAGCAGGCCATGAAGCACGAATTGCAATACGTCCCTTGGCGCACCATCGCGCTCGAAGATCTCAACCCGCTCCTGCAACGCCAGATTGTCGTCGGCCAGGAAATTATGCTTGCGCGCGTGCTGCTGAAAAAAGGATGCATTGTTCCAGAGCACAGCCATCACAACGAGCAACTCACTTACGTCCTCGAAGGCGAGCTCAAGTTCTGGATCGACGGCAAAGAAATCGTGGTGAATGCTGGTGAAGTTCTGTGCATTCCAGCCCACATGCCGCACAAGGCCGAAGCGATGGAAGACACCGTCGACCTCGATGTCTTCACTCCGCCCCGCGCCGACTGGATCAACCGGACCGACCAATACCTGCGAGGACGGAGATAGACATCCATCTCCATGCCTCACCCGACTAGTTCTGAACCAGGTCTTAAGCAATCGGCATATCGTTTCCGTTGTATTGCTTGCGGCGATCTCTGCGATACTGCCGGCCAGGACTTCCGCTGCTCGCAATGTGGCGATCTTCTGGAGATTACCTACCCCTCTTGGATTCCTGCGCCACCGGACGCTAAAGACCTGAAGTCCGCATGGCTGCAGCGTCGTCTTTCGAATTCGGCCATCGACCTCAGCGGTGTCTGGCGTTTTCGCGAGCTTCTGCCCGCTCTCCCTGCCGACGATCAAGCTATCACCCTGCGGGAAGGCAATACGCCGCTGTACGAACTGCCGCAATGCGCCCGGATCGCCGGCATTCCGCACCTCCTGGCCAAGCACCAGGGCATGAATCCCACGGGGTCGTTTAAGGATACCGGCATGACCGTGGCCGCCTCTTTTGCGCGCCAGGCGGGATTCCGCTGGGTGGCCTGCGCCTCTACCGGCAACACTTCGGCTTCGATGGCCGCCTATGCGGCGCGCGGTGGCATGCGCAGCCTGGTTTTGGTTCCCGAAGGCAAGATTTCCTGGAGCAAACTCTCTCAGGCGCTCGACTACGGAGCATTGACCTGCCAGCTTCGAACTGACTTCGACGGCTGCCTTCATCTGCTGCGGGAACTCGTTCGCCGTGCCCCGGTCTACCAGCTAAACTCGATCAATCCCTTCCGCCTCGAAGGCCAAAAGACGCTCGCGCTTGAATTACTCGAGCAACTGGACTGGCAGCCTCCCGACCACATCATCGTGCCGGGCGGCAACCTGGGCAACAGCTCGGCCATCGGCAAGGCGCTGCTGGAAATGCGCGGCCTGGGGCTGATTACGCGCTTGCCCAAGGTTTCTATCATTCAGGCCGAAGGCGCCAATGCCCTGGTGCGCACCATGCGCGAGGCTGGCGGCAAGCGCCTGATCGGCGTGCAGGCGGAAACTCATGCCACGGCCATCCGCATCGGCAACCCGGCCTCATGGAAGAAAGCCGTCCGCGTGCTCGAAGCCACTGGAGGCGCCTGCGAACAGGTCAGCGAAATCGAAATCGCGCAAGCCAAGGCGGAAATCGGCGCCGAAGGCATTGGCTGTGAACCCGCTTCTGCGGTAACCCTGGCCGGGCTGAAGAAGCTGGTGGCGCAAGGCTTTGTCCGGCCCACCGAAAGCGTAGTGCTGATCCTGACAGGAAATCTGCTAAAAGATCCTGACTTTACTATGGGATTCCATCGCGGCGATTTGTTCAACGCGAGGGGATATCAAGCAAACGAGCCACTGAAAGCGCTGCGCCGCCCGCCCGTCGTCCTCGACGCCACGCTGGACGCGGTGATGCAAACCTTGGAACACGCTGAGAAGCTCGATATTAGTCACCCGCAAGGCTAAGAGTCATGGCTAAGAAGAGAATCTCGCACAGCCGGGCCTTCCGACTGGTTCTCCCTGCAACCTCGGCCAATCTCGGCCCAGCATTTGACGCGGCCGCGCTGGCATTGAATCTTTACATCAAGATCAGCGCTCATCCTGCCAACGATTTTTCTATTACCGCCGTCGGCCGCGACCGCGAAATCTGCCAACGCCTGGAAGACAATCTCGTGCTCACGACTTACCGGCAGATCCTCCTAGCCCAAGGCAGGCAAGTTGTCCCGTTGTCCTTACAGATTGAGAACGACATTCCCGTAGGCAAGGGTTGCGGCTCCTCAGCTGCGGCCCGCCTGGCTGGTATAGTCCTGGCGGACCACTTCGGCCGCCTGAGATGGACCAGCGCCCAAATCATCGGCGAAGCCAGCCGCCGCGATGGTCATCCCGACAATGCCTCCGCGTGTTGGATGGGTGGCCTCACCGTCGCCCGCATGTCCGGAATGGCAGAAGCTCAAATCGTCGCCATCCGTCCGAAAGGGAAGTGGCCTTTGCTCCTGGCCGTCCCGAACCAGGCTCTTGCCACGGAAGAAGCCCGCTGTGTCCTCCCCGCGCAATATGACCGTGCTGATGCCGTCGCCAACATCCAGAATTCCATGCTTCTGCTGGCCGCCTTTACTCAGGGACGCCACGATCTGCTCTCTGCCGCCCTCGAAGACCGCATCCACCAGCCCTATCGCGCCTCGCTGTGTCCCTTGCTGCCCTGTCTGCTGGAATTAACAGGGAGCACCGGTATTCTCGGCGCGGCGCTCAGTGGCGCCGGCCCTTCGGTACTCGTTTTCCTTGACCCTGGCGCCCCCGCGCAGACTACCCGCAAGCGGGTCGCCGCCCATCTTTCGCGCCATCGACTTCGCGCCGAATTGCTGTTGGCCTCTATCAGCGCTCGCGGCGCCCGCGGCCGAGTCCCAGACAAACAAGATAATCCTTGAATCAAATGCCGCGGTCTGTGATAAAGTGCCGGCAAGCGAGAACCAGAATTGCCGTTTGCCGGGACGAACATCCCGGAAATTCGGTCTTTCTCCGGAAATCGAAACTAACGCGTTCATAGCGGGTTAGAGACCTTGTATGGTTTGCGGCCGTGGTTTCTAAGCGGGTCTGCTTTCCGGGGAGCAGGAATGAAGTCGAGAATGCGCAACCACGTCCAGCCGCGTGAGAGCGTCCAACCGCGCAAGGAACAGGTGCAGAAGGAAATCCAGGGCTTTCTGCGGGCGGTTGATTCCTATCCCGAGCGCGTCTCCAAGAATCCTCGCGTCAGCTTTCAGCAGCACCTCTGCAGTGTCTTTGCCGCGACTCAGCGTGTGCAGCGCCGGCGCGACTGACCTGCGCCCAACTTAGCGGCTCGCCGGTGGTAGGATCCCATTCATTCGCAGGTATTCCACCATCTGTCCGTAGTGGTCGAAGCCGTGCCATGACACGCTCGTGGCCAGGCCGAGGCGCGAAACCGAGCCTTCACCGAACGGACTCTTCACGGTTTCCACGAGATTTTTTTCATTGATGGTCTGGATCGCCTTGTGCACGTACACAAAAGAGTCCTTCAAGAACTTTATGATATCCGCCTTGGTCGTGATTGACGCGGGCCCAGCCTCGTCACCAATGTCCACCGGCGGTTTTTCTTGCAGAATCGCTGCTCCCAGTTCGTAGTTCACCGCAGCCACGTGCTTGATTTGCTGGGCAAATGTCCGGACCTTCTTGAACTCACCGTTGGTCGGAGCAAAGCCGTACTTGTCCTCCGGCATGGCCTCCGCCGCGGGGACAAACTCCCCTTCGAGATTGCTGACCGTGCGCTGCAGAATCTCCGTGACCGTGGGATGTTCGTCCTTGCTCTTACGCTCCTGGGCACCGGCTACGAGGGCCAGCGTCGCCAAAAATATTGCCAGGCAACAGATTCTCTTCGTCATGATTCCTCCATGGGCCGTCCCATTTAATCTCGCACCACCGCCGGCGACGTTTGCAGTCCTTCCGCCGTAAGCCGGTGGCGCCAGACGCTGCTCAACCCTACTACCATCGCCAGCGCCGACCAAGTCAGCGCTGCAGGCACACCTTCGCGCGCGGCCAGCCCTCCCCAGATCGCACTGCCCAACGCCATTCCTCCCTGCAGTACCAGCAAGTACATTGAGAGAGCTCGCGCACGCATCCGCGACGGGCACATGGTCTGGGCCACCACGTTAAAGCAAGCCAGGATTGCGATCCACGCTGCGCCCGCCGTAAACAATACCAGACAAAGCCCGTCAAACGCATGCACTTGGCCGGCGGCAAAGGTCATCCCGGCGAACACCAGGGTCGCGACCGTTACGAGACCGTCCACCGAACACCGGACTCGCAGCCGTGGCAACGCGGCCGCTCCCGTCAGCGCGCCTAACCCGAAACACGTGAGTAGGAAGCCGTAGCCCTGAGCTCCGTGCGACTGGCAGATCACGGGAAGCAGCGCCAGCAGGGAAGCCGCTCCCAGGCTGAAAGCTCCTGTGCGGATCAATACCGACCTAACCTGCGGTGCGCCGTGCACATAACGGAAGCCTTCCGTGATCGCATCCCGCAGGCGCGTGGTTGCCAGTGGTTCGTGCGGCGCGCGCCGCCACTTGCGGAGAAATAAGATCACGCCAAAGAACGACGCCGCATTCAGCAGAAACGACCATCCGGAACCCGCCGCCGCTACCACAATTCCGCCCAGCGCCGGGCCGACGGCTCGCGCCACATTGAATCCCACAGAATTCAGTGTCACCGCCGAAGCGTGCTGGCCGGCAGAAACGACCTCGGGTGTGATGGCCTGCCACGCCGGATCGTTCAGCACCGCGCCCACGCCCAGCAATAGCGAGAACAGCAGCAACGTCCAGGGAGTCACTGCGTTCAGCAATGTCAGCACGCCCAACGCCGCCGCAGCAGCCACCATCCAGCTCTGTGTAAACAGCAACAGCCGGCGCCGGTCCACCATGTCGGCCAGCGCCCCGGCTGGCAAGACCACCAGAAATACAGGAATCGCCGCCGCCGTCTGCACCAGACTCACCATTAATGGCGACGTCGAGAGCTGGGTCATCAACCAGCCCGCGCCTACATTTTGCATCCATGTGCCGGTGTAGGAGATAACTGCCGCGATCCACAGCGAACGAAACAGTGGTTCGTGCAGCGGAGCCCAAGCGGCGTCGGGATGCCGTCCCTTGAGAGCCGTGTCTTGCGGAATTATGATGTGATCCGCCAAGTTCTGGAGTCCCTCTGTGCTCCCCAGTGTCGCCTATGGTGGCTTAGAATTTTGCCTTCTTCCTAAGAGCTCACAGTATTTCTGACCGTGTGAGCCCCCGCCCCACCAAACGGCCACTGCATGCCCCGCCAGGCCCTTACCATATAAATCAGCAGCCCGGCAATTAAGATCACCGCTGCGTACCGCACTTCTCTGAGCGCATTCTCACGATTGAACAGAATGAAGAGAAATCCTGCGATCGCGGCTAGCGCCGGCAACGGATACAGCCACATGCGGAACGGCCGCGGCATTTCCGGCCGCGTTACTCGCAACACAATCAACCCAATCGCCTGTATCAAAAATTGAACCAGGATGCGAATCACCACCAGCGCGGCGATCGCATCCTTCAGCCGCAGAAAGCAGAACGCCGCCGCTACTCCTCCCAGCGCCAGCAGCGAAACATGCGGGAATCTATAAACGGGATGAACTTTCGCGAACGCCCGGAAGTAGTTACCGTCTTTGGCCGCGGCATAGGGCACTCGCGAATAGCCCAGCATCAGTGAAAATACCGACGCGAACGCAGTCAGCATTACCAACCCCGTCACCAGGCGCGCCGCCCAAGCTCCATAAATCTTCTGCATGAACACCGATACAACGTACAGCCCGCTGTTGTTCTGCCCGGCCTGCACCATCTCCCGCCACGGCACCACGGCCAGAATGCAAACATTCATCACCAGATATAGACAGGCCACCAGCAGAATGGAAAGCAGCAAAGCTCGGGGAATATTTCGCCCCGGATCCTTGACTTCGTCGCCCAGAAAACAGACGTTGTAATAACCCCAGTAGTCGTAAGTGGCTATCAGCATGGCCCCGCCCAGTCCTGTGAAAAATCCGCGCGAAAGTGTGAACGCGCCGGGAGGAAAATCAAACGCCCGCGCGGCATTGAAGTGCGTTAACCCGGCGAAGATGATCCAGCCAATCGTTCCCATCACGCCGAACCACAACACCTTCGAAAGCCGTCCGATCACCGTGATCCGGCGGTAAAGCAACAAGACCGCCAGGAAGCAGATCGCCACCGCCAGCGCCGTTCCGGGCGTCACGATCCAGCTCACCTGCAATGGGCCGGCCCAGGGGATGGGCAAAGCTGCGCTGTGTGCGGCGTACACCGTCTCGAGGCCGGGCCAATAGTAGGCCGCGTAACCCGCCAGCCCGATGCATCCGGTGGCAATCGAAAGCGGAGCGCTGAAGGAAAGCTGCCAGATGAAGAGAAACGAAATCAGCCGCCCCCATTTCTGCGGCCCATAAATCTCGCGCAGGTAGCGATACGATCCGCCCGACCCCGGCATCGCCGCGCCCAACTCCGCCCATACCAGCCCATCGCAAACGGCAAACAGCGCGCCTACGACCCATCCCAGCATGGCTTGTGGCCCGCCCATGGCGCCCAGAATCAGCGGCATGGTGATGAACGGTCCCACGCCGATCATGTCGATCATGTTGAGCGCAGTCGCGCTTCCCAGCCCCATCCCGCGGATCAGGCCTGGCGAACCCGTGTCTGGTTTTGTCGGAGACCCCATGAACTTTCGTAGAGACGTTGATTGCAACGTCTCGGGCAGTGGCAAGGCAGATGCAACAAGCTGCGTCTCTACGGACGGTCGCCTCTCGCACTCAGCAAGTTCACATACAGCCGCACCGCTCCCGGCACTCCCGCCGGCAACTGCCGGAAGAACGCATAGCCCGTATAGATGTACGTTCCTTTGCCGTACTGCGCCTTGAGCAGCCCGCCTTTCTGCTCATCTTCGCCCGGATCGTGGCAGGCCAGCAGTGGCTTGAAATGTTCATCCCATTTGTCCATGAAGTACAGTCCGCGCTCCTGCACCCAGCCATCAAAATCGCGCGCGGTGATCTTGTTCGGAGTTTGAAATACCGGATTCTCCGGTGCCAGAACCTGCACCGGAGCGTCTTCCACGGAAACTCGCGCCCGGCTCAACTCCGCAGAATACGGCGTGAAGTGGCCGGAGTTAAAGTCGGCAACGCCGGTGTTGTACTGCACTAAGAGCGTGCCCCCTGCCGCAACAAAATCGAGCAGCCGCTTGTTGTTCGCCACCACATCCTTTTGTGTGTCGTAGGCGCGAATGCCCAGCACGATGGTTCCGTAGCGGCTCAGATCCTCGCTGGCCAGCTTGTCCGGTTCAACCAGCGTGACATCCATTCCCGCCTGTTTCAGGACGGTGGGAATGTCATCACCCGCTCCCATGATGTAGCCGATCTTCAAGTCTTTTGGAACATGTACGTCCACGATGCTTACGCGCTGCAATGCTGGCTGGTAGTAATAGAAACTTCCCAGATCCTGGCGGGTTACCAGCGTATATCCCTCCCCGTACGACTTTTCTCCGGATTCCAGGACGGCGCGAATCTGCGCCCGACCTTCCTTCAGGCTCGCGGGATGCACGGTGAACTCAAAATCTTGCCTCTCCCCACGCCGGCGAAGATCAACTTTCTCTTCCTGCGGTTCAACGCTCCAGCCTTGCGGGACCTGCAGTCGCAACGTGCCAGCGGGTGCGCCGGTGAGATTGCAACTCACACCCACTCGTACCTTCGTCACTGTGCCTTCTGTCTCTGGAATCACCTGCGTCCCGGGCTCCAACTCCACGGAAAACGCTGGCGCAAACGCGAGAGTCCTTCTCTGGCGGGAGCCATGCTCATCCGCGTACGGAACCCAGATCTCGGCGCCGATTGTTCCGCTGACTTCCGTGCTCGCGCTCTTTTCTGTACCAAGCTTCCGTGAAAAATCAGGCGCGGGCGAGTGCAGTCCCTTGTGTCCGGCGACCTCGTATTCAAC
>JBAVAV010000829.1:0-9530 GCA_049585895.1 Candidatus Sulfotelmatobacter sp.
ACACATCTAGCGTCCCGCCCATGGCGCAGGTTTCTCACCTTTACGGCGAGGACGAATCCGCGCAGGGAATTGAGTTCGCATACGCCAGCCGCGAAGACGTTCACGAAGGACTCCGGAAGTCTCTGCCGCATGAAGTCGCGCTGGAGAATGCTCCGGATTCTGACGGGACGTTCTTCAGAGTTCCGAAAGTGATTGAACGATAGTGGCCGATGTGCAGTGCAGCGGTAAGCGAATCATTTTCCTTGCGGACTGGGCACTTGACCGCAGTCACTTCCTTCTCCCGTGGACCTGACTTCACTCACCGTCGACGCCGCTCGCTCGACAGTGCAAGAGCGCACTATCACGGCGCTCGCGCTGGCCGAGGCCCATTACGCGCGCATCCAGAAGGAAGATGGGAAGATTGGCGCGTTCCTCACGCTCTGCAAAGAGCGCGCGTTGGAGCAGGCCGACCGCATTGATCGCATGGCCGCCGAAGGCAGGACACTGCCGCCGCTGGGCGGTGTGCCGGTCGCAATCAAGGATGTGATGTCCACGCGCGGCGTCCGCACCACGGCAGGATCGAAGACTCTCAGCAAATATATTCCGCCTTACGATGGCGCCGCCGTGGCACGGATGGAATCTGCGGGCGCCGTAATTCTTGGCAAAACCAACTGCGATGAGTTTGCCATGGGCTCCTCGAATGAGAACTCCGCGTTTCATCCTGTACGGAATCCCCGCGATTTGAGTCGCGTGCCCGGCGGATCGTCGGGCGGATCTGCCGCTGCGGTGGCGGCGCACATGGCTGTAGTTGCGTTAGGCTCCGATACCGGCGGCTCGATTCGACAGCCGGCATCTTTTTGTGGCGTGGTAGGACTAATGCCCACCTATGGCCGTGTTTCGCGTTATGGACTGATTGCATTTGCCTCATCACTCGATCACATCGGTCCGTTGGCCAAAACGGTGAAGGACGCCGCGTTGGTCCTGCATGCGATTGCGGGACGCGATCCGATGGACTCGACTTCGGCCAACGTGCCCGTGCCCGACTATGTGGCCGAACTCGACAGGCCGGTGCGCGGACTGAAGCTGGGCGTAGCGAAAGAATATTTCGGCGAAGGCCTGGAGGAAGAAGTCCGTCAGGCCGTGGAAACTGCGATCGACAAACTGAAAAGCCTCGGCTGCGAGATTGTTCCCGTTTCTCTGCCGCACACCGCCTACGCGATTCCTACTTATTACTTGGTGGCGACGGCAGAGGCGTCCTCGAACCTGGCGCGTTATGACGGCGTCCGCTACAGCTACCGCGCTCTTGATGTGAAGACGCTCTCGGAAATGTATCGGCGCAGCCGCGACGAAGGCTTTGGCGTCGAAGTGAAGCGGCGCATCATGCTCGGGACGTACGCGCTGAGCGCCGGCTACTACGAAGCTTATTACCTGAAAGCGCAGAAAGTGCGCACGCTGCTCACGCACGATTTTGAGGAAGCATTTCACAAAGTGGATGCCATCGTTACGCCGACCAGTCCGACGGCGGCGTTTCGCCTGGGCGAGAAATCAAACGATCCGCTGGCCATGTACCTGGCCGACATCTATACGGTGACGGCGGACCTGGCGGGCATTCCAGGGATTTCGGTGCCTTGCGGCGAGACCAAAGAGAGGCTGCCGATCGGGCTGCAAATTCTCGGAAAGCATTTTGACGAAGCGACGATTCTGCGCTTGGCACATGCGTACGAGCAGGCGGCGTGACGCTCAGAGCGGCTGGTAGTAGCGCTCCCCTGCGCAGGAACGGCACAACGTTCTTGCATCCCGTGTTACCTCACGCCGAAAGTTGACCCCCTCGCCGCACGCTTCACACACGACGCGTTCTCCTTTGTATCCGGGAAATTCTTCGGGCGGTAATTCCACTTTCACCCACTGCATCGCGAACAGATCGTCGTCAGGAATCTCGCGGTAGGCCAGCATCTGTTGCTGGTTCTTGTCCGCGATTTCAGGATGCATCTGCCGGGCTAGCACTTTGGAAGATTCTTTCGCGGCGATGCGGATGGCCTTGCCGCTATTGACATCGACAAATGTCGCGGCAACTTTGCCCCAGTCGCGAAACTTCAAGGCCCGTTTGCCCAGGCGGCATCCGGTGACCACGGCGACGGCATCGGTGGCGCAGCGGTCAATTTCGACAAAAGTTACCAGCCGCTTGCGATCTTTGCCACGCGGATCCTCGATGCCGAGTTTGTACAGTCCCAGCATCGCCAGGCGCACGCCGAGCACTTGTCCGGCACAAAGGTGACCGTGGGCCTGTTCGGCGTCGCGGAGATATTCGTCGAGAGATTTCATACAAGCTGTCAGCTTTCAGCCATCAGCTCTCAGCTTAGCACCCGCGCGGCCGGAGCTTATTTCCTTCGCCAGCGGATACCATCTCTGGTTTGTTCGATGGTGATGCCGGCCGCGGCCAGCTCGGCGCGCAGGTTGTCGGAAGTCTTAAAATCGCGAGCATCGCGGGCGGCTTTCATCTCTGCGATTTTCTTTTCGATGTCTGCGTCGGAACTTTGTCCCGACTGTAACCCGTCGCGCAGTTCATCGCTAATCTCGCTGCCACGGCCTTCGGCCGCCGCCCAGTCGGCGACCTGCCTCATTTTGGGGAGATCGTCGTCGTTGAGCACTGCGAAAATCTCGTCGAACTTGCCGAGCGCCGCCAGCAGCGGCGCTACGTCATCTTTCTTGACGCCACCCGTGTCGCAAACGGCATTGGCGCGCCGCACCATCTCGAAGATCGCGGCTTGTGCCTGCGCTGTATTGAGGTCATCGTCAAGGGCAGCCTTCATCCCGCTTATCGTATCCTGCGCCAACGCGCGCATTTCTGGGTTGTTGCCGGCGGCGAAGTTGCCATTGCTCAGCCGCAACTGAAAATTGCGTAGGCGCTCGACGGAAACCGCCGCCTGCTTCAAACCGTCAAAGGTAAAGTTCAACTGGTTGCGATAAGGAACTGACGTGAGCAGGTAACGAAGCGAAGACGGCTTATGTCCCTTGAGCACCAGATCGCGCAGGGTAAAGAAGTTGCCCAGGCTTTTCGACATCTTCTCGCCTTCGACCAACAGGAAGCGCGCATGGAACCAGAAATGAGCGAAAGGCTTGCCAGTCAATGATTCTGACTGCGCGATTTCATTCTCGTGATGCGGAAAGATCAGGTCCTCTCCGCCGGCATGGAGATCGAAACTCTCTCCCAACTCCTGCATCGACATCACGGAGCACTCAAGATGCCACCCTGGCCGGCCGGGTCCAATGACGGTGTTCCATGAAGCCTCGCCCGGTTTCGGCGCCTTCCATACCGCGAAGTCGCGGGCGCTGTCCTTCTCATATTCGTCAACGTCAACGCGAGCGCCATCGAGCATGCCGCTGAAATCTTTCTTGGAGAGCTTTCCATACTCCGGGAATTTCGCGATGCGGAAGTAATAAGAGCCGTCGTCGGTGCGGTAGGCAATTCCCTTCTCTGCGAGCCTGGCAACGTACTCTGCCATCTGCTCGATGTGGTCAGTGGCCCGCACAAACGCGGGCGGCTTGATGCCGATCATGGCAGAATCTTCGAGAAATGCCTTCTCGTACTTCGAGGTGTATTCACGCACACCCACACCGCCGCGGGCTGCGTTGCGGATGATCTTGTCGTCCACGTCCGTAATGTTCATGACGTCGCGAACCTGGTAACCGCTTTGCCGCAGAAACCGGGTCAGAAGGTCGACCGCAATGAAGGTGCGAAAGTTTCCGATATGCCCATAGTCGTAGACCGTGGGCCCGCAGGCATACATGCGAACCTCGTCATCGCGCAACGGATGGAATTCCTCGATTGTCGACGACATGGTGTTGTAAAGACGAAGGGCCATAGGCAATGCGATGGTCAGAGACGAATGCACAATTCTAGGGGGACGCAAGAAATGTGGTCAAATTGCGGTGCCGGCCGCCGCAGGAGGCGGAGGTAGCAGATTGGCGTTCGTCCGCAGCCGGTGTTGTACCAGGAAAACGTAATGCAGCGCGGAAACGATCGTGAACGCGAATGTGGCGCGCAAAAACACGGTGCGCGTGATCCATATCCAGCGCACTGGACGCACTTGAAACAGCATTACAAAGAATATCGCCGCGATCTGCGAAAACGTGTTCGCCTTGCCAAAAATACTGGGACGAAAATTACGCAGGCCCGCTATCGCAAACAGTACGGCGCTGGCGGCGAGGATGGAAATATCCCGGCTGAAGACCAGCACGGTGAACTTCCACGGAATCCTGTGCAGGATTGAGAGCACGAGGAACATCGTACTCAGCAGCAGTTTGTCGGCAATCGGGTCGAGATACTGCCCGAGCAGGGTTTGCTGGTGCAGCGAGCGGGCCAGAAGTCCATCCAGGCCGTCGCTGAAGCCAGCAATCACAAAGAGCACCAATGCCCGGGAAAAGTGCCCGTCCACCAACTCAATCACGATGAAGGGAACAAAAATCATCCGCAGCAACGTGAGCTGGTTGGGCGCGGTAAAGATTTGGGATGGTCTCACACCGTCTCCCCGGCGCTCGACGCGATCCGGCGATTGGCTACCTTCGCCATGGGAGATCTCAACAGCGCCGAAGGCTCAAGACCCGTCTTGGTCGAAAAGCGCTGTGAGAGAGAAGGCAAATTGCCATCTGGGAGATCCAGCTCGATGCGCTCAATCCGGTGCATGGGAAAAAAAACCACCGCGGGGCTTACCGCCTCGCCTTCTTTCACCATGGCCGCCAGGTCTTCAAAGGACGCGAGGTCGATCCCGCTCATGCCCAAACCTTCCGGTGCCAGTGACAGGATCATGCCCCAAATCTTTTCCCGAGGATTGCCGAGTGTCACGACAACGACAGACCCTGGCGAGAACGGGCTGCCGCTGTACTCGCTCGCGATGGAGGCGACAGCACCTCGTGGCACGTCTTTTTGCATGGCACGATTGTCGCTGCCCAACGCACGCTTTGGCAACCTGCGTACACGGCAGCATGTTCAACAGCTCTGATGAAGTTAGGCGGCTTTCGCAGCCGTCAACCTGACGGTCTCAGGGAAGAAAAGCTCGGCGAAGATCTTGCGCATGCGGCATCCGGGATCACCGGAGCCGGCTATTGGATGCGCACGTTGGAAGGTTGCGGCAGGGCTTCCGACTCCCGGTTCTCCAACTCTGCCTGGCGCCGGTGAGTGGCTTCTGTGGGATCGGTTCCGGCTGTTATCTTGGTTTTTTCCAGGAAGTAGCGCCAGCCCACGTGCCGGTCTTCCGGAGTTTGACCAGCTTCAAACTGCTTCATCGTGCTCTCTGCGTTCTGCAGACCCTTTACAATCTCGACCACTCCACCAGACTCGTAGGTCCGGACATTGTGGCGGATGACGGCGTACGAAACTTTGGATTCATCACGTGTCAAAGACTCTCTCCTGTCAATCTGTTCAAGAATACCGCTGAATGACGGCTTGCGCCTAATTACCACGGTTCATCTTTTGATCTAGATGCTGGTCGCCTTCTGCCGAGTTTTCCCTAAGGCCTCTACAGAATCCTATTCCTGCACGTCGTTGAGCAGCAATCTGAGCTTGCTGGAGCGTGAAGGATGGCGCAGTTTGCGCAGAGCTTTGGCTTCGATCTGACGAATGCGCTCGCGAGTCACATCGAACGACCGGCCAACCTCCTCCAGGGTGTGCTCCGACCCGTCCTCCAGTCCAAAACGCATCTTGATAATCTTCTCCTCCCGCGGGCTGAGAGTGCGCAGCACGTGTTCCGTCCGTTCCTTCAGGTTCACGCTGATAACGGCTTCGGCAGGCGAGACGCCTGCGCGGTCTTCGATGAGGTCGCCGAGATGAGAATCCCCCTCTTCGCCAATGGGGGTCTCGAGCGAGATCGGTACCCGCATGATCTTGAGCACTTTCCGCACCATGGCCTCGGGAATATCCATCTGCTTGGCAATCTCGGCCGACGAGGGTTCGCGCCCCAGGGCTTGCACCAGTTGCCGGGAAGTGCGAATTAGCTTATTGACAACCTCATTCATATGCACCGGCAGCCGGATGGTGCGCGCCTGATCGGCCAGGGCCCGGCTGATAGCCTGGCGAATCCACCACGTGGCGTAGGTGGAGAACTTGTAGCCGCGACGGTACTCGAACTTATCCACCGCTTTCATCAGGCCGACATTGCCCTCCTGGATCAGGTCGAGGAACTGCAGCCCGCGATTGCTGTATTTCTTGGCGATGGAAACCACCAGGCGCAGGTTGGCTTCGATGAGCTCGTGCTTCGCACTCTCCGCCTCCATTTCGCCCTGGATCATTTCGCGCTGCATGCGATGCAGCGCCTGAAAGCTCACTCCAGCATCGCTTTGCAGTCGTTCCATGTCGGTGCGCTGCTGCCGCTGCGTCGCACGGTAGGTTTTCTTCAATTCCTCGCTGTGCGTGCCCGCAATCTTCTTTTCTACGGCTTTGGTCTGGCGATCGAGCGCGTGCATGATCTCAACGGTTTTTATCACCCGGTCCCGCAGGCGCTTGCGTTCCGAGTGGGTAAGACCAAGGCTGCGGATGATGAGTGAAATCTGAATAACCTCACGACTTAGGTGGCACCGGCAGCGGCGATACTCCCGTGGCTTCTTTTTCGCTGAAAGGGTCGCCAGCCGGGCGGCCAGCCGGAGAGCCGTTTTGTAGTGCTTGTGAAGTTCATTGATGCGGCCAGTGATGTCTTTGACGCGCTCCTGCAGCATCTCCTCAGTAACTTCTTCCTCATCGAAGACGACGGTGTCCTTAATCGAGCGCAGGCCGCGTTTCAAATCCTCGCCAATGGCCAGAACCTGTTGGATCACGATGGGCGAGCGTGAAAGCGCCTTCAGCGCGGCTAGCTGTCCGCGCTCGATGCGTTTGGCAATATCTACTTCGCCTTCGCGGGTGAGCAGAGGCGAGGCCCCCATCTCGCGCAGGTAAACGCGCACCGGATCGCTGCCCGCGTCAGGGGCTCCGGGAGTGAGGTCGAGATCGATTTCGTCAGCGTCCTTCGCAATCTTATCTTCCAGAGTCGACCAAGGTGGCCGAGCCTCGCCTTCCAGCACCTCAAGACCCTGGGTGCGAACGGTGGTGAGCAAATCGTCCGCGTCGAGCGAAGAATTTAGGTCGTGCGAGATCAAGTCAGGTACCTCGTTGTCATTGAGATAGCCCTTCGCTTTGCCGGAATCGATTAGCTTCTTGACGTCTTCCATAGCCAGGCGGAATTCTTTTTCGGCGCCGTCCTGCATGGAGAAAAAGCGGGCTTGATGGATCTGCAGCGGCAACTCAACAGAAAACGCGGAAACCGTTACTGACCAATAGTAGCACGGAGGCCCGGCATTTCCTATTTTCGGGCGCCCACCCTCGTTGGATCTCGAAAGAGTGTCTGTTAAAATGAAGCTGGTCACAAGTAGGCGCGTAGCTCAGTTGGTTAGAGCGCTACCTTGACACGGTAGAGGTCAGGAGTTCGAGTCTCCTCGTGCCTACCACATCTCCCGTTGAGCGGGTCGCCCCGACAAACCGCCTGCAACACCTATCCGATCTTTCATCCGGAGATTCCGCAGAAGATGTATGACTCACCAACTACGAATATGCTTTTGAAGCAGCTTTCAGCTTCAATCCGGAGCACTCCACGTCACTGCTCTACGAAAACCACGGGGAGGACCACAATCTGATCGGCGCAATGTACACCGCGCCCAAGCGACGGACAGAAGATCAACTCGACGAGCGCATTCCCTTAAGCGTGGCGCAGTGGCATGAACACGTAAACTATTGCGCCCCTCCCGCAGGACGGAAGCGCGAAGTGCTCGATCCGCATCCGCAGTTCGGCCTGCACGGATCAATTACCACGCAAGAAGGCTGCGACGCCGCGGGCGGAACGTTTCATCCCGTGATCTTCAACTGGATGGTGCATGTCTATCCCTACGAAAAAGATCAGCCGAGCGTCGGTCGGCAGAGCGTCACCACAGCAACCAAGACTAAAGCACTGAGGCTCTCCGTTCTCTACGCCGTCGCCGATTGAACTCTATTCAGCCTTCGATTAACCCTTCAGCGCATGCCAGCCCAATGTTCTTCGGCGGTGGCTGGCCTTCTTCCGGCTGAATACATTTCAAAGAGATCAACCACTTCTAATGCGCATCGTGCGAGGTGTGCTTGTACGGTGGGTCTGTCGCAGACAAGACATTGAGCTGCTGTGCTACTGGCGAGTTTAAGAACCATCTACGCTTCTTGCTAACCGAGCTACAAACTCTGCGTCCAACAAGCATGATCGCATTTGCAGGAACCAGGGAACTTTCAGGGTGGTGGGTGCGTAGCTAGTGAAGCAAACGACAGGTCAGAGCTGAAGTTCGCAAGCGGTCTGTCGGGAAAAGTTCAGCGGGGTTTAGGGGATCTTCTCACGCTCGGTTTGGCGGCCCAGGTGAGAACACCCCCGTGCACAACAGCGCAAGCCATGCGGCTTGTCTGTTGAAACCCCAGCCGCTGCATTGTAGGCGATTCGCGGCGAAACACAAGTGTTTTCTCGCGGAGCGCAGGCGGGCCGCCCCCAGCCGTTTCCCGACGAAATTCGGGAAAGAAAATAAGGAGCAAGTCATGAAGTTTGCAACGGTTTCCAAAGGTTTGATTCTGGGGTTGGCGCTGTTGCTGGCCTCAAGCGCTGTGGCGGCAACCAAGGGCAGTTTACAGATCAGCAATCCGGTCACAGTCAACGGCACCAAACTCAAGGCGGGCGAATATAAGCTGCAGTGGGAGGGCAGTGGTCCCAGCGTTGAAGTCAGCATTCTGCAGGGCAAAAACGTAGTGGCCAAAGTTCCGGCTCACGTGATTGACCTCAGCACTCCCTCCGCGAATAGCGCCGCGGTAACGAGAAAGAATGATGATGGGACTTCGTCCCTGGCGGGGGTCCGTTTCGAAGGTAAGAAATTTGCTTTGGAGTTGGGCGACACCAGCGACAGCATGGGCGGATCGAGCAAGTAACCAGGCACGTGACAAAAAAGGACTTCACTAAGAACAGGGGAACTCATTCGTTCCCCTGCTTTATTGCCTCCCATGGCGCCCGGCGCTTGGCCGGATGTAACTTAAATGCACGAAGGCTTAGTTGGGCGAAGCTAACACGTCGTCGTAATAGTTAATGACGGCGCGGCGCGGCATGTCCTTCACGCCTTTCAGCGGAATCTTTTGCTCAAAGCTGCTGTTCCCCGTCAGCCGCGCCCGTCCGAGGAACACCATGTTGCCGTTTGCCAACTCCAGGTAGATGGGCACGAGCATGCGGAACTTTTCGTCCACATTGGACTGGGTCATCTTCACGGCCATGACCGTATCGCCGTCGGGGCCTTTATCGAATGAGGCGCTGGCCTGATACGAAGGCAACTGGGTTCCATAAACGTACTCGTTGAAGAACCAGTCCATCTTCTGGGTGCCTTCGATATCCATTTCGCGGCTCATGTGCTTTTCGACCATGGCTTTGAAGTCTTCGGTGGTGGCGGCCTTGCCGCTGTAGGTTTTTACGAACTCCTGCAGCATCTCCTTGAATTGCTGATCGCCGGTGCGGCGAGCCCACATCATCATG
>JBAVAV010000830.1:0-9600 GCA_049585895.1 Candidatus Sulfotelmatobacter sp.
CCCGCCCTCTGAATTCTTGCAAATTATCGGCCAGCCGCTTTGCTATATCCGATGTCCGGTATGAGCGGTAAGCCCGGTCGACGGCAGCAATTTCCAAAGGCACCGACTCGTCGGGCCGGTTGGCGAGTCCGGGCTCAGCGGGGTCTATAGATGAGGCAACGCCTTGCGCTGGCTCCGCAGGGCCGGCTTCCGCCGCGGCTGAATTCCTGGATGGTCGCAGGCCCGGCGACCGTGCCCAGTTGCGAACCCTCCAAACATAGAGCGATGCGCGGCGGTGAATTGCAGCCAGGGTGCGCACTCGCGAATCGTAGAGCCAGGGATTAGCCAGAACAATTCCAGTGACGCGAGCATCCCCCGGCGCGTAAAGAATGGCGTCCGCCGCGCCGCCGCACAAACCCCATAGCACGACTTCCCGCAGGCCGGGCAGGTTCGAGTGAAATGCGTCGATGGCACTGGCAACGTCGTCGCTGGTTTGGGCGAGCGTGCCCATATCACCCTCGGAATCGCCCGAACCGCGGTAGTCGAAGCGCATCACCGGGATTCCCGCTTCAGCCCAGGAACGCGCCAACAGCACGAACAGTCGATGTCTTCCGGAGCGCAACGCCGGGCGGCCCGGCAGCAGCAGCACTCCGGGCCCCGAGGACTCCTCAGGCCGGTGAAGAATGCCATATAGCCGGTCGTTGCCACAGAGGAAGCTTACGGAGATCTCCGTGCTGGTCATATTCGGCGGTCGCTCATACTTCGGAGAGTCATACTTCCTCGTTGGTAAACATGGCGGTTACGTCTTGAGCAATGCGTTGCGGAGACAGGCTGTGAGGGAAGAGCCAGAACGGCAAACCGTTCAGCTTGCGCGTCGATACTTGAATTCCGTGGCGGCTCCATTCCTCGACGACCCGCAAACTCTCCGGCCGGAGAGTGGCTTCTGCTCGTTGTCCCATCTCGATCCAGTGAACGGGGCCTGATAAACGATTGCCAAGCGGCGCCAGATTCAGCTTGTCGATTGAGTGGATCAGCTCCGCTGCCAATTCATATCCCGCAACCTCAATCGTGTGCCCGGCGGGAAGCGACCCCCGGTATTCCGGGTTCGTCAGTTGCCTGGTTGCGCCAGTGCCGAGTTCGTCAAGGTTCATATGCAGAAACTGCGTCAACATCGCTTGCCCGCTGAGTACGGGCTGCCACAGAACCATCCGCTCATAGTTCTCTCCCGAATGCACTGCGAAATCCATAGCCAGCAGCGCCCCCAGGCGAAGACCCCACAAACTGATCTGGTCCCGGCCCTGCTCCTGCAGCCATCGAACCGCGGCCGCCAGATCGTCGCGCCAAATCTCCCAGCGCGCCTCGCGAAAGTCCCCGCTGCTGTCGCCGCACCCGAACAAATCGACGGTCAACACTCCGAAACCCATGCGGGCCAGATCCCGTGAAAGAGCTGCAATCACATTGCGCGACGCCGCCATCTCTCCAGCAAAAGGGTGAACATAGAGCACATCGCCCGCCTCCGGGACAGACTCATTGGCCCGGTAGTACATGGCAAACAGATTCCCCGCTTGCCCGGGAAGATAAAAGCCCATCGGCGGTGGCATGGGGCGGGTGTCGAGAGTGTCCTTCGGGGCTTCCGTGCGTAGGACTTGCGGCATCGACTTAGGCCGCCTCTTCGTTCTCTTTGAGCTTGGCGGTGACGAAGCGGTCGATCTGGTCGATGCTCTCAAAATTGTCGGTGATCATTTCGTGATCGGCGATTCTGATCGGAAAAGTGCTCTCCAGCAAGTCGATGAACTTAAACATGGTCAGAGAATCGATCGCTCCGCTCTTGAACAGAGATTCGTTGTCGGCCACGGTGGTGCCGCCCTTGGCCCGCACGCCTTCCAGGATCAGATCGCGCACGCGATTTTTTACAGGAACCATTTCTCCGCTCAACTTCATAACTTCGCCTCAGCCGGAGGTACCGGATATTTCGCCGCAATCACTAGTGCGGCTGCTCCTGGCCGCACCCCAAGCATACTCAAACCAGGTGGGGGTCGGGAGCGTGCCCGCGCCAGCGGAACAGATTGCCGATCGTAGCGCACAAGTCCCGTGTATTGGGATTGGTCAGCGCCCAGCGGAAACCGTTCCGTGCGAAGTCCACGTCCCGCTGGCTGATCCGCTCGCCCGGTTTCAGCCAGCCTGCGCGAGCCAGAGCCTCGCTGCGAATCTGAATCGGAAACTCGTATTCCGCCGTCATGCTGAAAATTTGCGAAGAGGCATCCGCGGAAGAGACGGTTCCCGCCTCTACACCCTCAATCAGCGGCACAACGCGATCAAAGAACGCATGGTAGTCGGGATCTTCAAAGTCGGAAAATACCGGATCGGCCGCCTCTCCCTTAAGGCAGAGATCGTCCCCGGTGGCGGTAAAATCCGCGAGCGCATTCATGGCGCGGAATTCGGTATTGACCGTCCCTAAAGCCCATACTCGCAGCCACGCGTTCCATAAGTCGAAATCCGACCACGCAATGAACGCCCCATTCACCAACGCGTCGTTGTAGCCAAGAGCCCTGTGCTGCAACCGGTCAACATGGCCAAAAGCTTCTTCATCGAAATCGTTGCTGGCCAGTGCTGACAGCAGTGGGTCGATGAGCGCGGAAATAATCTCCTGCGTGTTGATCATTCCGCGGGAAAACAATGGATCAATAAAGCCGGCGGCGTGTGACATCAAACAATAGCGGTAGCCCGTACATCGCTTGGAAGAATACTGCAGGCGTCCGGTGGAGACCCAGGGCCGCACCGCTTTAGCTTCCGCGAACTGATCGGCTACGCTGGGGAACATATCGAGGAACTGTTTGAACTCCTCTTCCGGCGAAACATTCGACTTGGGATAACGCCGCGGATCAACGGTCACCCCCACACTGACCAGCGGATTGGTGGAGCGCGCATGATTGTTGAACGGAATTACCCAGAACCATCCCCGTTCGAAGCAATGGTGCAACGTGCCCTGGTCCCAGCTAACGGACAACAGATTGTGCTCTTCCTGAAAGGGCGGTACGTCAATCATGTGCGTGAAAATAGTTCGAGAGTGGTGTTTGAGCGGGCAGGGATTCTCGCGCAGGTTGAAACGTGCCGCCAGCATGCTCTCATGTCCGGTGCCGTCGACCACGTAGCGGGCCAGAATCTCTTCCCCCGTTCCAGTCTGGATGGTCACTCCATCCCGATCGATCTCCACCGACGTCACTTTGGTCTTTTGCCGCGGAATAGCCCCGTAACCCACGGCAACGTGGAATAGATACGCATCGATATCCTGGCGAAAGAAATGATTCTCGTCCTTGGAACTTGTGCCGACCTGATGTCCTTCCCTGGAATCGTAGACCTGCCCCGGCCGGTGATAGGCAAAGCCGAAAGCCCGCTTGATCCCACAGGTGGTGCACACCCGCTCCGCGATCCGGTCGGGATAGGCGATGTTCTCCAGCTCAGGCACACCATACTTTTGCGCCATTACAAGAGTGAGTAGCGAGGTATGTGGAATCGTCGACTCGCCCACGGCAAAGCGCGGATGGGTCCCCGCGTCGATCAGAACCACACTCACGCCCTTTTTCGCCAGGACGCAAGCCAGCATTGATCCCGACAGTCCACTCCCCAGGATGGCCACGTCAAACCGATGCTCTGAGTCTTGTAGTCTCATTACGTTTTTCGCTGCAAAAAGTGGGGGGAGAGCCGTTCGTAGCGCCGGTGCAACATGTCGCCGATAGCGGAAACTGAAACGTTCACACCGGATCGCGCCGGTCCCTCTGGGCCCGGTCATTTGCGAACTTCTGTCCGGGCAAGTTATCACCAATTCCGGAGATTACCAACAGATTTTCCACTCGGCCGACGGGAAAAAGAGAACCAATGTTGCAGGTTCTTGCAAACTTTGGCAGTTCAGCCAAAAAGATGCGATCTTTTTCCCTTTCGCTGCTTGACTTTGATTCTCTCCGGAGTAAAACTAGCCGCCGTAGTCCGGCTGCATCTCCCGAATCGCCCAGCAGCAGCAATCTTTCTGACTCCGCCGTCATCTCCCGGCGCATCTGTCGGCCTTGCGGTGGAACGGTCTCGTGGAACGGTCTCTAAGTGCGGCAGAGGAAATCTGTCTCAGTCCATAGGACCGATCCGGCGAGGACGTAGTGAAGGGTTTTTTTCTTGAGAACGTCGATCATCATCGCGAGTTGGCTGTTGGCGCTGCTGGGAATCTCGCTTGCTTCCGGCCAATCATTCAGTGTGACACCCAGCTCGCTGCCATTCCCGCCGCAGACAGTCGGCACTTCCAGTCAGAATACCGTTATATTGCTCAACACCGGGCACTCCAACATCACGTTGGAGAGCTTCACTCTGTCACCCTCGGAGTTTCAGCTTGTCAACGGATACGCCCCGGGCACTCTGTCGTCACAGCGGGCGATCTACTTCACCATCAAGTTTGTACCCGACGCCGCGCAGAGTTTCAGTGGGCAGTTGACATTAAACATTGATGGATTTCCGCCCCAGGTCGTGCCCCTCTCGGGCACGGGTTTGTCGACCAGCGCAGTGGCCTCGCTCAATACCACGGCGCTGGATTTCGGCGGCATAGTTCAAGGAACTACCAGTGCCGCTCAAACCGTTACTGTCAGCAATACCGGCGCCAGCAATTTTCAGCTGTTAACGGTCAATGCGGATCCCCCGTTCACGGTTAGCGGATTCACTAAGGCGATCACGGTCAAACCGGGCCTCTCCACCAATCTGCAGCTCTCCATGTCGGGAGGTGCGGTCGGCTCCTACGCCGGGGAGCTTACACTGACCTTCGACGTATTGCCGCCGCAGTCGGTCAGTTTGGCGGGAACGACCACCGCCGCAAGCTCTCTTGCCGTCGCGTCCTTTCCAATATTGCCCTATGCGAGTCCCGGGGCGCCTTACCTGGCGACTCTGCTGGGATCCGGCGGAACCGCTCCATACACCTGGCAAGTGGCCACGGGTTCGACCTTGCCCCCGAGTCTCAGTCTCTCTACCGCCGGCAGCATCACCGGGACGCTGTCTTCTTCCACCGCGATCGGAAACTATCCTTTTTCGGTGCAACTTACGGATTCCAGTGCCCACTCCACGACCGGACTGATTACTCTGCCTGTGGCAGCTGTTACGTCGAAAAGTTGCACTGACATTGAGTACCCCAACGCCTCAGCTCCGCTCGTTCCGATTAACGATCTGGGAACAGGTACGTACCTCGGAGAAGAAGGCGGCCTCTACCCGAACGGTAGCAACGTGCGCCCCGCCAGCCATGATGCCGCGGGCGTGGCCATTGCCCAGGCCATTCAGCCGTTGGATGGAAATGGCAATGCCGATCCGAACGGGAAATACGTCCTGCTTTCCATCGGCATGTCAGAAACGCAGCAGGAGTTCGTCCAATTTGTCGGCGACGCCAGCACCGACCCCACCAGCAATCCGCACCTAATTGTCCTGAATGGCGCACAAAACGCCATTGTCGCCTCGGACTGGGCCGATCCTGCCTTCGGGACGTGGACTTCCATCATCAATTACATCTTGCTGCAAGCCGGCGTCACCGCAAACCAGGTCGTCGCCGCCTGGGTCAAAAGCCTGGATACCCCGAGCGGAACTTTCCCTTCCGATGAGGTCCCCACTCAGGACGACCTGGAAAGCATTGCCCAGAACCTTCACACGTTCTTCCCCAATCTCAAGCTTGCCTATTTTGCGACGAGTATTTACGGCGGTTACGGAAACGGTACCGGCAGTTCAGACGACAGCGAGCCCAACTCCTACCAAGGTGGTTTCGCGGTGAAATGGGCCATTCAAGACCAGATCAATGGAAATGCGAACCTGAACTACAATGCCGCCCAAGGTCCGGTTTTGGCGCCGTGGATGTCGTGGGGTTCTTACGATTGGTCGAACGGGCTGCTGGCGCGCAGCGATGGCCTGGTCTGGACGTGCCCCGACTATCTTGACGGAATTCACCCCAACCTCCTCGGACGGGAGAAGGTTTCCAACCTCATGCTCACCTTCTTCAAGACCGACGACACAACGCGACCCTGGTTCCTCGATCCCGCGAAGCTCGTGTTGCTGTCGATTAGCAGTATGGTTTTTGGCAACCAGGTGGTGGGTACGACCAGCAGCGCCCAGAACGTGACGCTGACCAACAATCAGGCCCTGCCTCTGAACATTACGAGTACTGCGACGACCGGCGACTTCGCCCAGAGCAACAACTGCGGCTCTGCGGTGGTGGCGGGCGGGTCCTGCACGGTCTCCGTGACTTTCAAGCCTACGGCACCTGGCACTCGCACCGGATCGCTCACCATCACCGACGGCGCCGCAAGCAGTCCACAAACCGTCAGCCTTTCCGGAACAGGCGTCGCTTCCGCCGAGCCGGCCGTGAGCCTGTCATCTTCCTCGCTCAGTTTCACGGCGCAGGCCGTCGGCAGCACCAGCACCGCGCAAGTGGTTACAGTTACGAACACCGGAACCGCGAACCTGCTCGTCAACAGCATCTCCGCCAGCGGCGATTACGCTGAGAGCGACACCTGTGTTGGCGCCAGCTTGCCGCCTGCGGCCAAATGCACGGTAAGTGTCACTTTTGCCCCTTCTATAAGCGCCACCATCGCCGGCATCGTCACTCTGGTGGACAATGCTCCCAACTCCCCGCAACTGATTGCAGTCAGCGGCAGCGGAGTCTATCCCATCACAGTTGCTCCCGCCACTCTGGCGTTCGGCACGGTCGCGGTCGGAACTTCGAGCACAGCGAAAACTGTGACGATCAGCAATCACCAGCCTCAGTCGCTGAATCTGGGATTTGCCGCCAGCGGCGATTACTCGGCGGTCGGCAGTGGAACCGCGCCCTGTGGCACTACGTTGCACGGCAACTCACGCTGTACTCTCAATGTCACCTTTACCCCCACCGTCAACGGCGCGATTCAGGGCGCCCTTACCGTCAGTGGCAATGTGGCCTTCAGTCCGCAAACTGTGGGGTTGAGTGGCTCCGGTTCCGGAGCCGAGCCTGCTCCGTTGAGCTTTTCGCCTGCGAGCGCTCAGTTCGGAAACGTAGCCGTGGGCGCCACAAAGAGCAACCTAAAGGTTACGGTGACCAACACCAGCGGCGCGGCCATCACCATTTCGAGCTTTGCCGCCAGCGGCACATTCGCCGCCAGCTCAGGAACTCCGCCCTGCTCTGGCAGTGTGGCGGCGGGGGCCAAGTGCTCCCTGCTAATCTCCTTCAGCCCAGTCGTTCCCGGAGCGATCACTGGATCGCTTACCCTCAACGACAGCGCCAGCGACACTCCGCAGACCCTCAAGCTGAGTGGTAGCGGCCTTTTACCGGTGACGCTGTCGCCGCCCAGCCTGACTTTTCCCGCCCAGACCGTGGGGACGGTCAGCGCTCCTCAGGTTGTCACGGTCACCAATAACCAGGCCACGGTGCTTACTCTGAACAGCCCCGCAGCCAGCGGGGACTACGTGATCGTGACCGCAGGGTCGGCCCCTTGCACCGCAACTCTGGCGGCATCAGCGAGTTGCACCTTGGGCGTAGAATTCAGTCCGACCGTCACCGGCACCATCAGTGGCGCTCTGACGGTGCCCTATGCCGGAGGCTTTAGTCCCCAGGAAGTGTCTCTCGCGGGTACGGGGAAGTAATGGAATGAGTGGTTCGGCCAATCCCGGCGCGGGTTTCGTCGGGGCTTGCCCCGAGTGCAAACGGCCTAGTTCATAAGATTAGGCGCGATCCACCGCCAGTGCGGCTAGAATCGGCAGCACTTTTGGGGGAAATCAAAAGGGGGCGCATGCAATTGCATCGCTCCTTTTTTATTTTCTCTCCCATCCATCGCAATAGGGGACAGCAATTGCGCCCAGGAATGTGAGACGCAAACCGCGCGCTTGTCGTGACGCGTTTGGTCTGTACTCAGCCAATGAGAATTGATCGTAAAGATTTTGGTGGCGGCGCGTGGACTCGAACCACGGACCTACGGATTATGAGACCGTCGCTCTAGCCACCTGAGCTACGCCGCCACATACGAGCAATTGGAGGAGAGCGCGAACCGTGAAGCGCTGCGTCAATCGACGCGTTCGCCGCCCCGGAAGCAACGAACCGCAGCGGCGCGTCACATCCATTTTTTATTCTAAGAGCCGCTGCAAAATAGTGTCAAACCAACCCTGCGACGGCAGGTGGTGGAATGGTCTTGGGAAGGGCACTCCTTCAGCCGTGCCGCCCGAACCAATAAACGCGCGATTACAGCGTGCTCACCTCGGTGGAAATCTTGCTGACCCGCCGCGCGAATTCCCTTGACTTGCAACCGGGCCGCGCATTGTAATAGCTGGAGCAGTAGTTCTTTGACAACTGAATAGCAACGAGCTAACTCGTTTGTCCACAAGATTTTGCGCGCAACTCCTTCGCCGTCAAAGATTTCGGTCAGTCTCGCACAGATTTGCCGGAAGCCGTCGACTGATTCCGAAGAACGTAGCAAAAAAGCGTCCGTCCCTAAACCATTTATTTGCAATATTTTACCGGCAACCAGTTCGCAATCAAGATTTTGCGGAAGGCCGTTTCGCCAAGTGACTGATTCAAGAGATTTAGTTCCAACGATCTGCGTTTTTTGATCTGATCTGAACTTGGAATCCAAGGCCGTTATCGGTGGCCCGCAGTCAGCAACAACAGTGCGCCAAACGCGTTACTGGCCACAGATCACCGACCACCGAACATTTCCATGAAATCAGTAGCCATCATTCCAGCCCGTCTGGCATCCACGCGCCTGCCGCGGAAGATGCTGCGCGAAATCGCAGGACGGCCACTCATCGGGGTCGTCTACGAAGCGGTGCGATCTTCGCCGCTGCTCGCCGAGGTCATCGTCGCCACGGACTCGGCAGAAATCTTGGAAGTCTGCCGCGAAAATAAATGGAGAGCGCAATTGACCTCCGCCACTCATCGCAGCGGAACTGAGCGAGTGCACGAGTTGTCGAACTCGATCGCGGCCGACGTTTATGTGAATGTGCAAGGTGATGAGCCGCTCACGCGCGCAGAACACATCGCCACGCTGCTCGAAGTGATGAAGGATCCCGCAGTACAAGTGGGAACCGTGAAGACTCTTTGCTCCGAGGCGGGAATCAACAATCCCAACGCGGTCAAAGTCCTGACGGACTCAAATGGCCGCGCGCTCTATTTCTCGCGCGCCGCGATTCCCTTCGATCGCGACGGCGCAAAGCCACGCTATTTCAAACATCTGGGAATGTACGCCTATCGCAAGGCGGCGCTGGATCGCTTTGTTACTCTGCCCGAATCCGCGCTGGAGAAGACCGAACGACTCGAGCAACTGCGCTTTCTGCAGAATGGGATCCCCATCTACGTGGGCGAGACTCCCTACGACACCGTGGGAGTAGATACAGAAGAGGACCTGCAACGCGTGATCGAAATCCTGAACGAACGTTGACCGTGCCCCTATGTTACGGGACCGGCGGAATCGCCGCCGGTGCGCGGTCCCAAGCTTTCGCGGCGGCAACGCGTTTCGAGATGGCAGGATGCGAATGGAAGAACCACTCCACCCACTTCGAAGGCACGCGCTCGGCCAGGTTTTGCTCGGCGAGCTTGTTCATCGAAGAAATGAAGGGTTCGACGCTGCCGATGGATTCGAAGGC
>JBAVAV010000831.1:0-3204 GCA_049585895.1 Candidatus Sulfotelmatobacter sp.
GAGAAAACGCTCGTCAATTGCGTTGTAGATTACCTCGATGCGCTCGGAAGGAATTCCAAACAGCTTCTCGATTTCGTTCTTGGTGAAATTCGAGACCGCGAAAATCCGCGTTGCTCCACTCAAAACCCGCTTCGTCAACTGCAAGTGCAGGGCTTCCCAAAAACCGCTCTGATGGCGCGCCCGCGACATGTGCTCCAGCATGTCGTGCACAGTCATTACATAAGGACACGGCAGAGCTCGCGGAATAGAAAATAGATTTGGGATGTGCGCCAAGTCGCATTCGAGCCGCTTCACCACGGCGCGAAATTCTCGAAAGCTTTTTACGGAACGCTCAGGTTCAGCCAGGGGAACAGTATGAAAGTTCGCCGGCAGAGGACCGATTTCTTTTACCTTCGCGGGAGAGCCGATCAGGAAGTAAGTAGTTTCGTGGTCGAGCCGGCCCAGGGTTCGCACCACGTTGCGGATGTAGGTCCCCACGCCGAACTCGCTCATCCGCCGGATGTCGATCGCGATCTTCACGGATGGCATTTAACCACAGAGAGCGTGGGAGAACACAGAGGATTTGCGGGCTAGGCCCGTAACTCGGTCTGCGTCCTGGCCCTGCGCTCCGCGTACAGCGGAAACCGTTCAGAAAGATCGAGCACCTGTTTGCGAATCCTTGTCAGTACCCCCGCATCCGTGCGATGCAGCAAGGCTTCGGCGATCCAACGTCCGATCTGTCGCATCTCGGCTTCTTTCATGCCGCGTGTGGTCAGTGCCGGCGAGCCGATGCGGATGCCGCTGGGCTTCATCGGCGGATTCGTGTCGAAAGGAATTGCGTTCTTGTTAACTGTGATCGCCGCTTCGCCCAGCGCCTTTTCGGCTTCGCTGCCCAGCATCCCTTTCGAGAAGACATCCACCAGCATCAGATGCGTGTCCGTGCCGCCGGAGATGATGCGGAAGCCTTCGGCGGCCAGCGTCTCCGCCAGCGCCTTGGCGTTAGCTACCACCTGCCGCGCGTAATCGCGAAAGTCGGGCTGCATTGCCTCACGGAAGCAAACCGCTTTGGCCGCCATGATGTGCACTAGCGGACCTCCCTGCATTCCGGGAAACACAACCTTATCGATGGCCTGCGCGAATTCGGCTCTCGAAAGAATCATGCCCGAGCGCGGCCCGCGCAGCGTCTTGTGTGTCGTCGACGTAACAATGTGCGCGTGCGGCACCGGAGAAGGATGAACTCCGCCCGCGACCAGTCCGGCGAAGTGGGCCATGTCAACCAGGTACAGCGCGCCGACTTTGTCGGCGATCTGCCGCATCCGAGCGAAGTCGATGATGCGGGGGTACGCGCTTCCGCCGCCGATGATCAACTTGGGGCGCTCTTTCTCGGCCAGCTTTTCCAACTCGTCGTAGTCGATGGTCTCCGTTTCTTTGGTGACGCCGTAAGGAACAATCTTGTAAGTCTTGCCGGAAAAATTCAGGTGATGGCCGTGTGTGAGATGGCCGCCGTGGGCGAGGTTCAGGCCAAGGATGGTGTCGCCCGGCTGCAGCACGGCAGCGTACGCTTCCATGTTGGCCTGCGATCCGGCATGCGGCTGCACGTTGGCATGCTCGGCGCCGAAGAGCTGTTTCGCTCGCTCACGGGCCAGGTTCTCGACCACGTCGGTGAATTCGCATCCGCCGTAGTAGCGCTTCCCGGGATATCCCTCGGCATACTTGTTGGTAAACACGGAGCCCGCGGCCTCGAGCACCGCCTCGCTCACAAAATTCTCCGAAGCGATCAGCTCCAGGCCTTCGTGCTGACGACGAGTTTCGTTGTCGATAGCAGCGGCAATCTCAGGATCCACTTCGTACAGCGGACGCGACAGCGGGGAGTTTTTCATGATCGATTCTCTTTCCAATGCCCACATTCTACAGCTTCGCCGCAGCGTAGCGCCGCCGTCCTCGGCGGCTGTCGCGTGGGCGTCCCGCCCGCGCAGCCGGCATCTTCCGCCATCGTTGCCGCCTCTAAAACGCCGTCCGCAAGAACGAAGCCATCTCCCAGCCATCGATATACTTGAACGGCGTCTCTCCGGTCGTGTAATGCCCGCAGGGCAGAACCACGACTTTGTGATCGAGTCCATGTCGTGCGAATTCGTCGACCGCAGCACGGGAAAGTTCCGGCAGAAAAGTTAAGTCGTATTTGGCATAGATAATCAGCGACTTCCTCGGCCAGCGGGCAAACTTGTCGAAGTAGGACGCTGGGCTCACGGCCAGCCACGATTGCCGCAATTCTTCCAAGCCGATTTGCTGCTCGATTCCCTCGCGGATGTGGCGGGTGGACTGTCCATGCCAGACCACATCGGCGACATAGGTAGACGCATGATTGAAAACCGCCACGCGAACCCGCGGATCGTGGGCACCAGCGATGAACGCATAACACGAGCCCAGACTGGTGCCCAGAATGCCCAACTGCGTGTAGCCTTGCTGCTCGAGCCAATCGAAGCAGCTACGGATGTCAGCGACGCCCTGGCGCAAGGCATCGAGCGTGCGCCCAATGTTTGCCGAAACGGCGTAGTCGGCGCGGCGAGTTTCGGCGGGCATGCGGATATCGTGATACGGCATGCTCATCCGCAACACCGCGATGCCCAGCATGTTGAGCACGCGGCAGAAGCTGTTATAGGCGACCGCGTCGGCATTCCAGTGTGGCAGCAGGACGATGGCGCGCCGTCCTCGCGCCGGAAACCAGCGCGCGTTTGCCAGATTGTTTTCCGGATATGGCGTGCGCACAGGCGAAGTGAAACGAAGAAACTCGGCAGACGTCCCTTTCACCTTCGCTTCGAGCTTTGAATCAGGAACTTCGCGAGTCGAGAAGACCTGGACTTTACGCCGCTCCAGCCGAAAATCTTTTGGCTTTTCATATGAATAAAACTCGTCACTGTCGGCCACGATGCGCCGGTTGAAGTCATGAAAGAACTTTCCCGGATTGTCCGCCGCCTGCCCGGGACGCCAGCCGTTGTGGCAAGGCCAGTCCCGCGCCCATTCCACGCCCCACTCAAGCGGACGCACTACGCGATTGTTGTCCACCGACGTGAGCCGGTGCTCCCAGTCGTACATCCATTGGGCGTAGCGTGAAGGCATGCCTGAATACGAGTTTAACAAGATGGTTAGTCGGTTCTTTGAGACGAAACAGGCAACGGTTGCTATTGATCAGCGGGAGGGGCGTGTGGTCAACGAGCGGGGAGGGGA